>NZ_CP097763.1:0-300000 GCF_023586525.1 Candidatus Blochmannia vicinus | reverse complement strand
TATTTATAGAAAAAAGTCTAAATAATGGCATCAAAACATTTATAGGTGGAAATTGTACTGTAAGTTTAATGTTAATGTCTTTAGGTGGATTATTTTCTAAAAATTTAATTGAATGGGTTTTTGCGTCCACTTATCAAGCAGCTTCTGGATACGGAGCGCGAGCCATGAGAGAACTATTAATACAAATGGGTCAAGTGTACAATACAGTAACTGATTTCTTAACCTCTTCTACGGCAACAATTCTAGATATTGAACATACAATTACTAAATTTAGCAAAACTGATTCTTTATTAGTAGATTGTTTTAAAGTTCCTTTAGTAGGCAACGTTATCCCATGGATTGGTAATTATATGTGCGACGGTCAAACTCAAGAAGAATGGAAAGGTCAAGCAGAAACTAATAAAATTCTCAATACTTCCGAAAGTATAACAGTAGATAGTTTATGTGTACGTGTTGGATCATTACGTTGTCATAGTCAAGCATTCGTCTTAAAACTTAAGAAAGATATATGTCTTACAGAAATAGAAGAACTTATTCAGTCCCATAATGAATGGGTGAAAGTTATTCCAAATGATATGAAACAATCACTAGAAAATTTAACTCCTATAATGGTTTCCGGAACGCTTGAAATACCAATTGGTCGACTACGCAAATTGCATACCAGCAACAAACATATTGCAGCTTTTAGCGTGGGTGACCAATTACTTTGGGGGGCGGCTGAACCATTAAGAAGAATGTTACGGCAACTATTATAAACTTGTATAAAATTATATAGTACTACTACTATTACGATTAGAGCAAACATGATCTCAAATAAGCATAAAACAACAAACTATAAATATTAAAAACCCCAAAAAATGGATCATAATTACATGATAAATATTACAGCTACTGTAGTCCAATATTTTTAAATGAAACAATAAAATTCTTATATTTAATAATAAGAATGTATATCATGTTTATGTTGAGTAATATCTAGCACTCCTTTTAATTCTGGAAATAAGTTCTTTAGAGTAGTTTCTATACCTTCTTTTATAGTATAGCTAGCCATCGCGCATCCATTGCATCCGCCATAAAATTTAATAACAGCTAACAAATCTTTAGTAATATGCACTAAAGATACGCTACCGCCATGCATCTCTAACTGCGGATTAATTCGAAATTGTAATACATGTCTTACTTGATCCTCTAACGAATCACTGTTCATACTTTCTTCTGTATCATTATATTTTTTAGTAACATTAGGGGCCTTAATAGTAAGCTGATGGCCTAATTCATTAACTATAATATCGATTCGTGCATCTTTAAGTAAATAAGTACACGATCGATCTACATATATAGAAAACAATTCAAATTCAATGATAACATCACTGGACTTGAATTCTTCTGGTGAACAAAAACAAATACCACATTCTGCATTAACAGTGCCTGGATCAACTACAAATACTCGTATCTGAGTCCCTGGGGTTTTGTTCTTTAAAATTCTAACAAAATGTTCTTGCGCGGCAGAAGTTACATTAATCATTTTATGACATACACCAAAATTATTGCATTATAGATAATGCTAAAAAATTTATTTTAGCACGAAATCACTTCAATCAAGTCTATATGTATTTTTATATATTTTCAATATATATTGTTTTTTGTATTATTGATAATTAATTTTACATTTATATATATATAACATACAATTAATATACTCTATATATTTAATAGAACTTAAAAAAATTTTAAATTATATAAATAAATTTTTAAATTGCATTAACAAATTTACTTTAAAACACCAAATAATATAAAGACAGAAAATTTATATAAAATTTTTAAATAACTATATATTTATATATCCAGTATTTTTAAATAATTTACTATCTATCAAAATAAACAACACGAAATAAAGCACAATTATATCTTTTCACTATCTAATTATTAATTAATCTAAAATATAAACAATAAAAAATTAAAATATTTACAAATCATTAAGTTTATTAATATAAAATTTATGATTATTTTATTATTTGGCTATAAACTACGATTTTTTACTGACATAAAACGCCATGCAAACATCGCACGTTATAAAATTGCTCCCTAAAAAATCAATTAATTCTAAATAAATAGAAACTTATGTCACAATATATAATCAACAAAAAAATTAAAGAAATTAATTTTAATTGTTAAATTCTAATTATTAAACATTTGATAATATCCTATCTCTTTTTTTATATAAACTAATCTTACTGACAGTAAAACTACTTTAGTTGTAATGTTTAAGAATTATCTATAATTATTAGAATAATGTATTTTAAGATTATAAATATACCAAGTTAGTACAACGCACACAACATGTAAATAATTTTTACTATTATTAGTATACATTTAATTCAATAAACACATATATCTATAGCTTATAGATGCAATAATATGTAGGCTAATAATGAATATTGATTTTCATATTTTTATATAAAATACATAAAATATGATATCAACGATCATAATTATTAAGATTATCCGTTATATTTTTAATATATTAAATATAATAATTACTAATTTAAATAAAAGCCATCTTTATAAAAATAGCATTAAAATCATATATGTATTTTATTTATAAAACTAAACAAAAATAGTATTTACTTTTTCTATATATAAGTACTGTCAGCACAAAACTAAACGCAACACATATACTTACATATGATATATACCTCTATACATTGATCATTATTTCTTATTATACCCTGTAATAAGAAATAAGTTTCTGCATTGCGCCCGAATAAAAATTTGTATTACAATAATAGCGTGTTATCATATATCAAACGTATATTTATAAAAATACGGTAATAAAATGCTTCATATTTTATATTGTATACTTCTAGATCAGTTGAATATTAATACAAAGCGATGAAATATATACGATGAAGAAGTTATTTTCATATAATAACAATATACTAAAAAAACATAATATTTTTTTAATTGGACCTATGGGGGCTGGAAAAAGCACTATTGGGCGTCAATTAGCAAACCAACTAAATATGAAATTCTTTGATTCTGATCAAGCAATCGAAACTCGCACTGGGGCAAATATTAGTTGGGTTTTTGATGTGGAGGGAGAAATTAGGTTCCGTGATCGTGAAGAAAAAATTATCGATGAACTAACAAAAAAACAGGGAATAATATTAGCTACTGGAGGTGGTTCTATTAAATCTAGCATAACACGAAATAATCTTGCTACCCGTGGGCTAGTAATATATTTAGAAACAACTATTGAAAAACAATTAATTCGAACACAACATGATAAGAGACGCCCATTGCTAAGATCATCATCAATGTCAGGAAATATTCGAGAATTGTTAGAAATATTATCTAAAGAACGAAACCCGCTATACGAAGAAATCGCCGATATAAAAATTTCCACTGACGAACAAAACATCAGAACTGTCGTTGGTAAAATTATTAGTTTTCGTAACCAGAATGCTATATAACGCCCAAATCATATATTAGTCATTTATTATTAATTAAAAGTTATCATAATTTTCTTATGGAAAAAATTATCATAAAGTTACATAAACGAAGCTATCCAGTTGTCATATCAGATAAATTATTTAATCATTTCTCATCTCTTTGGTCGCTACATGCTGGTGATAAAGTAGTACTAATCACCAATGATCGAGTAGCGCCAATTTACTTAAATATATTATGTAATTTACTCACTCATGCAGGTATTGTCACTGACCAACTAATTTTACCAGATGGAGAACAAAATAAAACTTTAATAACACTGAATAAAATATTCACTAAATTATTAACGCAAAATTACGATCGCAGTACGATACTTATCGCACTTGGTGGTGGTGTTATTGGAGATATCACTGGATTTGCAGCTGCAACATACCAGCGTGGGATACGTTTTATTCAAGTCCCAACAACATTGCTTGCACAAGTAGACGCATCTATTGGCGGAAAAACTGGTGTCAACCATGTGCTTGGGAAAAATATGATTGGAGCCTTTCATCAACCTAATGCTGTTATTATCAATTTAGATGTCTTAAGTACATTAACTGTAAAAGAGTTTTCTTCTGGATTAGCTGAAATAATTAAGTATGCTGTTGCTCTGGATTCTGATTTTTTTAATTGGTTGGAATCTAATTTAGAAAACTTATTAATTTTAAATATATCATCTTTAATGTATTGTATTCGCCGTTGTTGTGAATTAAAAGCATCTATAGTTTCAATTGATGAATACGATCAAGGTATTAGAAGTTCACTTAATCTTGGGCACACTTATGGTCATGCCATCGAATCTTATTTAAATTACAAAAAATGGTCTCATGGTGAAGCTGTAGCTGCAGGTATCATGATAGCAACAAATACTGCTTTACGTTTAAAGCAACTCAATTACAGCGCCGCAGAACGTATAAAACAATTATTAATACGTGCTGGTCTGCCTATACACGGCCCAAAAGAAATGACACCCAATAATTATCTAAGATACATGACACGCGATAAAAAATCAATATCAGGACAACTTAATTTAGTTTTGCCTGTCTCCATAGGATGCGTAAAGACTATTTCTAACGTAAACCACAAATTAGTATCTCTATCTATCGAAGACACTTATAGCTAAAACTATTCTTGAAAATATCAAAACATACGATTATAATTGTACGTTTTGATATTTTCATCAGACCATTTTTGACTACTATAGATGTGATCTATAGTATAAATCCAATATTAAATAAAGTTCAAACTATAACTAAATCAATCTAACACTAAAAATTAGACAACATATCAACTCTATTAAAAAATTTTTATTTTATTTATATAGTACATGAGTATTTAAATATATTGTTGACATAAAGATAACAATATAACTTCAATACAGAATTGGATTATTATTTAGTTCATTTAAAATATAAATTAATAAATATAAAATTTCTTTATTTAAAGAAACTTTATATTTATAGCGTTGCAATTTTTAATTGGAAATTTCAATGAAACACTTTTTAATAGCTCCATCTATTTTATCAGCTAATTTTGCCAAATTAGGAGAAGATATAACTGATGTCATATCCGCCGGCGCAGATTTGTTACATTTTGATGTTATGGATAATCATTATGTTCCTAATCTAAGCATAGGATCCATGGTATTACAATCATTACGTAATTATGGAATTAGTATCCCTATTGACGTCCATCTAATGGCGAAGCCAATAGATGGACTAATATCAGATTTTGCTTCTGTTGGAGCAACATATATCAGTTTTCATCCAGAAACAACAAAACATATTGATCGATCATTGCAATTAATTAAAGAACACGGATGTAAAGCAGGATTAGTTTTTAATCCTAGCACTACTCTCAGTTGTTTAGAATATGTAATTCATAAAATTGATATGATTACATTAATGTCAGTAAATCCTGGATTTAGCGGACAATCATTTATCCCTATTATTTTAAAAAAAATAAGTCAAACACGAAAATTAATAGAAAATTCTAACTATAATATTAATTTAGCAGTGGATGGAGGAATTAATATAAAAAATATACGTTCAATTTTAGAAGCTGGCGCAAACACATTCATTATGGGATCAGCTATCTTTGGGTCTCCAAATTACTACGACACCATACACATGATTCGCTCTGTTCTATCAAATTAATAATAAAAACATTGATCAAATTATATTGCATTAAACAAAAAATTAAAAATATATTATATTTATTAAATAGTTGCTCTATTTAAGGCAAGTATTATTTGATACTATGATATACTAGAATAGTTTTATTTTAAAATTGTACTTTTCATATGATTACGAACCCACATCAATATATTATTGTATAATACAAATCTTAAAATAATAATATATTGCTTATTTTATTTTAAAAACTATGGAAAATAGTCATATAAACAAACCGATTGTGTTTAGTGGAGCTCAACCATCAGGTCAACTTACTATTGGAAACTACATCGGTGCAATACGTCAATGGGTAAAAATGCAACATGATTACCAATGCATATATTGCATAGTAGATTTACATTCAGCTACAAATTGCAGTAATTTACATCAGTTAAATAAAGCATCATTAGATACACTAGCTTTATATTTAGCATGTGGGATTGACCCAAATAATAGTACTATATTTCTTCAGTCCCATGTTCCAGAACATAGTCAATTAAACTGGTTATTAAATTGTCATACATATTTCGGAGAACTACATCGTATGAATCAATTCAAAGAAAAATTGGCACAACAAAAAGAAAGTATTAATATCGGTTTATTTAACTATCCAGTACTAATGGCATCAGACATTCTATTATATCAAACTAATTTAGTTCCAGTAGGATCAGATCAAAAACAACATTTAGAATTAACACGTAATATCGCTAAACGTTTTAATTATAAGTATGGCGCAATTTTTGCGATTCCAGAAATATTTATTCCTACATATGGCTCTCGTATCATGTCTTTATCAGAGCCAAATAAAAAAATGTCCAAATCAGATTATAATTCTAATAACATTATTACTCTTTTAGACGATATTAATACAGTATCAGAAAAAATTAAACGTGCTGTTACTGATACTGATAACCCCCCAACGATTAAATATGATCCTATTAACAAACCTGGTATTTCTAATTTACTAGAGATTCTTTCTGGAATAAATGAACAACCAATAAAATATTTAGAAAAACTATTTAAAAAGAAAACATATTTTTATTTAAAAAACGAAATTATTCAATCAATATCATCGATGTTGATAAAACTACAAAATCGTTATTACACTGAACGTATTAATGAAGATAAATTACGCTATATATTGCACATGGGAGCAAAAAAAGCACAAAAACAAGCTAATACTACCTTAAAAAAGGTACATAAAGCGATGGGATTTACTCAACAATATTAATTAAGAAATAATTAATTCTTACATTTATTAAAGTTATTATTTTATAATAACAAAAATTTTATTTTAATTTATAATCAAAACACGCATAATATTTAATAATATTATTGAATATTGCATTGATTATAAAATAATAAAAAATTTTTGTATATAATTCATTGAAAAATAAAATACCATGATAAATTTATAATGAATAAAATTCTTATTATTGATAATTATGATTCCTTCACTTGGAATCTTTATCAATACTTTCAAGAAATGGGTGGTATAGTAGAAGTCAAAAGACACGATGCTTTAAGTATTATAGATATTGAACGGTTATCTCCTGAACGTTTAGTGATTTCTCCTGGACCTGGAACCCCGGATGATGCTGGTATTTCTTTGGATGCTATTTATTATTTTCACAATAAAATACCTATCCTTGGAGTATGCCTTGGTCATCAAGCTATAGCCCAATTTTTCGGAGCTAAGTTAAAATCTGCACAAAAAATAATGCACGGTAAAACTTCTTTAATTCATCACAACGAAAGCGGGATATTTACTAAAATCATACAACCTTTAAATGTAGTACGATATCATTCCTTAGTAATAGATTCAAATACTGTTCCAAATTGCTTAGAAGTAACCGCATGGAGCAATAATACTACACATACCGATCATAATCAATATAGTGAAATTATGGGAATACGCCATCGTAAATTAGCTATAGAAGGTGTGCAGTTTCATCCAGAAAGCATATTAAGTGAACAAGGACATCGCATCCTGGCTAATTTCATGAAATATTAAATTAAAAAATTAAGTAAATTTATTAAAAATAAAAAATTAAAAATGGTTATTTTATTTTTTTCAAATAAATATATATCGAACATTGATACATATCATATAATTTTAAAGATATTTCATTGCTTATTTAATTTGTATAAAACAATTAATCATCAACCATTAAAAAAATTGTTTGTAATTTTACATATAATTATATATAAAAAAATTTTTAATTAATTTTATAGTTTTTACAAAAACCTCATTATTACAACCATAGAAATTTTCTTCTACTCTCTTTATATAATATAAAATAAAAACATGTTACAAAATAACAAACATATCTTTGCTTTTGTTATTATTTATACATGAAAATAAAATATTTATTCTATAATTAGTTTTATTAAAAAATTTAAGTTCGAATAATTTATATCTATTCTGAGCAATAAAGCATAAACGCATTAAATCCTACACATTATAAAGTAAACAGCAATAATTTTAAAAATACATACAACGTACAACAACCACATATGTCTTTATATGCTAACATAGCATGACGAATACATTGGTAAATGTTAAAAATCTTGCTTTTATTAAAGTTTGTGATTAATAAAAGATAAAACAACTCTTAATTAGATTAAATATTTTTTGATTATAAATTAAAATAAAATTAATTTTTATTTATTATAATTTTATACGTTATACTTTTATGATACACAACATAATATTTTATTTTAAATTATTGGTCCCATATAAAAAATTTATATATTTTATTCTAAAATCTATTCATATACTATTAAACTACACTAATCTTCAATATTAAACTTACTAATTGTCTTTACTAATTAATTTAATCTATAAAGATTAAATTAATTATAAATATTATGTATAAAAATATCGTAAGTATTAAGCAACAAAAAAGTATATTAATTACTAATTTCAATAAAATATTGTGTATACATAAAATACATAATACTTTAATAAAAATATTTCAAAATTTGAATAATAGTAAATACAAAATTGTATAAAAAATCAAAATTAGAATTATTAAATTTAATTTAAATTACACTACTCTAATTTAAATCTCGTCTATTTATATTAAAATAATTAATATTTATTTTTAAGTATTTTATTTTTTACTATTATTATTTATAAACCTTTCTGATAAAATTACATTTAATGTAAAATTTTTAAGATAACTCTAAAAATTATGTGTATTAAAAAATTAATAATCATGCAATATACTATCATCGTATTAAAATTAAATTATCTTTAAAAGGTAAGAAGCTATGAAATCGTTATTTATCAAATTTATTTTGTTTATTTCCATTGTTTCCCTTGCTCTTACCGGCATTATCTGCTAGACACCGAGAAGATAATACTTGCAATATATAATGTACTTCAAGTCGCATATATGTTTACACTTCTATTATATAAATTATCCTGATTTTCGTTTTATATATCAGATAAAAATTAACAAAACTGTAATTTATTGAATCTACTAATTTCTGTCCATATAATAGCCATAATAAGATTTATAAATAAAAATAAAAAACAACTAAGTATCTCTTATCTACGATAAGAGATACTTAGTTTAAACCCAAAATAGAATAATATTGGAATCAAATATTGTACTGTTACTATTCCATGTAATTAAATAAACTTTATTATCGCTATTGATGATAACAATTTTCTCTTTGACTTATTATAAATAATAAAAACTATTGTACATTAATTTCTTAATGGTCAAATTAAAAAATAAATGTATTGTTATACATTTTCATATTTAAATGATTCTATATTTAGATGTTAAACTGAGTGAATAATCCTAGTAAATATGATATAATTTTGTTCTAACTTAGTAACTTAAAAATAACAGCATTACGCGCTATTGTTATAGTTAATCAATATTTAAGTTACGTATATTTAAAATAATTTCGATCATAAAAATATCGGAGATATTAACATGACAACAATTAATCAACTTGTTCGTAAGGCGCGAACTGCAAAAACTTTTAAAAGTAACGTGCCAGCATTAGAATCTTGTCCACAAAAAAGAGGTGTATGTATGCGCGTATACACTACTACCCCAAAAAAACCAAATTCTGCATTACGAAAAGTATGTCGTGTTCGCTTGACTAATGGATTAGAAGTAACTTCCTATATTGGAGGAGAAGGCCATAATTTACAGGAACATGCTTCAATTTTAATTCGAGGTGGACGTGTTAAAGACCTACCCGGCGTCCGATATCATGTTATCCGTGGAACTCTTGACTGCGCAGGAGTTAACTCTCGTAAGAAAAGTCGTTCTAAATATGGAACAAAAAAACCAAAATAATAATATACCAAAAGATATGACGGTTCTATTTTTTATTTCTGATTTAAGTTAAATTTCAAACATAAGACACAATTAATTAACCGTAATTGTAATTAATATAATAATTAATTTTATATTTAAACATGATATCAATTAATTAAAGAGGAATTATAATTCATGCCACGCCGTCGCGTTGTTATAAAACGAAATATTCTCCCAGATCCAAAATTTGGATCTGATCTATTAGCAAAATTTATCAATCTATTAATGTTAAACGGGAAAAAATCTATTGCAGAAACAATAGTATATTCCGCGTTAGATATTCTATTCAAACGATCTAATAAAGATTGTTTAGAAACATTCGAAATAGCTATAAATAATGTACGTCCAATTGTAGAAGTAAAATCTAGGCGTGTTGGAGGTTCTACCTATCAAGTACCAGTAGAAGTTCGTCTTATACGTAGAAATACCTTAGCAATGAGGTGGATTATTGAAGCTGCTCGTAAAAGAAATGATCACTCTATGGAGTTACGTTTAGCAAATGAATTTTTAGATGCTATAGAAGGCAAAGGACACGCTATTAAAAAACGTGAAGAAATACATCGTATCGCAGAATCCAATAAGGCTTTTGCTCATTATCGTTGGTAATTGCATCTCAATCATACTAATACACATAAAATATGATATCATTTAATTTTTAAAAACTCTTAACAATTATTCAACTATTAAGTTTTGTTTATCTTTTGAATATACTTAGAATTGCTTAAAAATAGTATTTTTCAAACATAATAGACATTACTGTTGAAATAATAACAAATATTATTGAGGATATTAATGACTCGTGTAACACCGATTGTACGGTATCGTAATATTGGAATAAGCGCGCATATTGACGCCGGAAAAACTACTACAACTGAACGAATTTTGTTTTATACAGGTGTGAATCATAAACTTGGAGAAGTACATACTGGTTCTGCAACTATGGACTGGATGGAACAAGAACAAGAACGAGGAATAACAATTACTTCTGCAGCTACTACATGTTTTTGGTCAGGTATGGCTAATCAATTCGACTCGCACCGTATTAATATAATAGATACTCCTGGACATGTTGATTTTACCATTGAAGTAGAACGCTCTATGCGTATACTTGACGGTGCAGTAATGATTTATTGTGCCGTAGGTGGAGTCCAACCTCAATCTGAAACTGTGTGGCGTCAAGCAAATAAATATAAAGTACCACGTATTGCGTTTATAAATAAAATGGATCGAATAGGTGCAGATTATCTACGAGTTGTAGAGCAACTAAAAACCAGATTGTTTGCTAATCCTGTACCTCTTCAATTAGCTGTAGGCTCAGAAGACAAATTTACTGGAATTATCGATTTAATCAAAATGAAAGCAATTCATTGGAATGAAGCTGATCAAGGAGTCACTTTTATTTATAGCAAAATACCTGAAAATTTAATAGAACTATCAAATATATGGCATAAACATTTAATAGAATCTGCTGTTGAAGAATCTGAAGAGTTGATGGACAAATATTTGTCAGACAGACATCAATTGACAGAACAAGAAATTAAACAAGCATTACGTCGAAGAGTATTAAATAATGAAATTATACTAGTAACATGCGGATCTGCTTTCAAAAATAAAGGAGTGCAAGCAATGTTAGATGCTGTTGTAGAATATTTACCATCTCCAAGTGATATAACATCTATTACAGGCGTATTAAAAGACGGATCTACTCAAACTAAACGCCATGCTAATGACAACGAACCGTTTTCAGCGTTAGCATTTAAAATAGCTACTGATCCATTTGTAGGAAACTTAACTTTTTTTCGAGTATATTCAGGTGTAGTAAGTTCTGGAGATAATGTTTTAAACCCTATAAAAGAAAAACGTGAACGATTCGGTCGCATTGTACAAATGCATGCAAACAAAAGAGAAGAAATTAAAGCTGTTCATGCTGGGGATATTGCTGCAGCTATTGGTCTAAAAGATGTTGATACTGGAGATACCTTATGTGACCCATCCTCACCAATTATCCTTGAACGTATGGAATTTCCAGAACCAGTTATTTCTGTAATGGTCGAAGCTAAAACTAAAGCAGATCAAGATAAAATGAGTTTAGCTTTAAATCGTCTAGCCCAAGAAGATCCGTCATTTCGTGTATGGATCGATAAAGACTCTGGTCAAACTATTATTGCCGGAATGGGTGAATTGCATTTAGAAATTCTTGTAGAACGCATGAGAAGAGAGTTTAATGTTGAAGCTAATGTAGGAAAACCTCAAGTTGCATACCGCGAAACCATCCGTACTAGTGTAATACAAGAAGGTAAATTTATTCGCCAATCAGGAGGTAGAGGTCAATTTGGCCATGTTTGGTTGCGTATCGAACCTATGCATACAAAAGACGAAGAAAATTATAAATTTTTAAACAAAATTGTAGGTGGCGCTATCCCTAAGGAATATATACCCGCTGTAGATAAAGGCGTACAAGAACAAATAAGCAATGGCATTCTTGCAGGATATCCAATTGTAGGCATTTGTGTGACTATTTTTGATGGTTCTTATCACGAAGTTGATTCTTCAGAAATAGCATTTAAAATAGCAGGATCTATAGCATTTAAAGAAGGATTTATGAAAGCCCATCCCGTATTATTAGAGCCTATTATGCATGTAGAAATTGAAACACCCGAAAATTATATGGGAGATGTTATTGCAGATTTAAATCGTCGCCGAGGTATAATTAGTAGTTTAGAAAATTCTGCAATTAGTGGTAAGATAATTTGTGCTCAAGTTCCTTTATCAGACATGTTTGGTTATGCTACTAGTTTACGCTCACAAACTCAAGGACGTGCTTGCTATTCTATGGAATTTTTAAAATATAACGAAGTACCCAACAATATAGCTCAAATTATTATCAATTCTCGTCAAACTAAGTAATAATAAATAATATTTAGATTTAATCGTTTTGAAAAACTATAAAAGATCTAAGGAGTTTAGAGGTGTCCAAAGAAAAATTTAAACGCGTAAAACCACATATTAACGTAGGTACCATTGGTCACGTAGACCACGGGAAAACTACTCTAACTGCCGCTATAACTACTGTTTTATCTAAACATTATGGCGGATGTGCACGTGCTTTCGATCAAATTGACAATGCTCCAGAAGAAAAAGCACGAGGAATTACCATAAATACTTCTCATGTTGAATATGATACTGCAAATCGACATTACGCACATGTTGACTGCCCCGGACATGCTGATTATGTAAAAAACATGATTACTGGAGCTGCACAAATGGATGGAGCAATATTAGTAGTAGCTGCCACTGATGGGCCTATGCCACAAACTCGTGAGCATATTTTATTGGCCAGGCAAGTAGGAGTGCCTCATATAATTGTATTTATGAATAAATGCGATATGGTTAATGATGAAGAATTATTAGAATTAGTTGAAATGGAAATGCGAGAATTGCTATCCCAATATGATTTTCCAGGAGAAAATACACCAATTATTCGTGGATCTGCGTTAAAAGCATTAGAGGGAGAGAAAATATGGTCTAATAAAATTTTAGAATTATCAGATGTATTAGACAATTATATTCCAGAGCCCAAACGATCTGTAGACCAACCATTTTTATTACCTATTGAAGATGTATTTTCTATTTCTGGCCGAGGCACAGTCGTAACAGGCCGTATTGAACGTGGTATTATAAAAGTTGGAGAAGAAATGGAAATTGTCGGTATAAAAAATACTATAAAAACCACATGTACTGGAGTAGAAATGTTTAGAAAATTATTAGACGAAGGACGCGCTGGAGAAAATGTTGGTATTTTATTACGTGGTACTAAACGTGATGAAGTAGAACGTGGTCAGGTATTATCTAAACCTGGATACATCAAGCCTCATTCTTATTTTGAATCAGAAGTATATATTCTTAATAAAGATGAAGGAGGAAGACACACGCCATTTTTTAAAGGTTATCGTCCCCAATTTTATTTTCGTACTACAGATGTCACTGGTACCATTGAATTACCAGAAGGAGTAGATATGGTAATGCCTGGAGATAACGTTAAAATGACTGTTAATTTAATTTCTCCAATAGCTATGAATGATGGTCTTCGATTCGCTATCAGAGAAGGCGGTCGTACCATAGGGGCTGGTATTGTATCTAAAATTATATCTTAATTGAGCGATATGACAAATACAGTTGTTATGTAGTTATATTTATAAAAATGTAGTAATCTATTAGTATGCATATAGAAAATAAAAATAAAAAATATATATATATATTAGAAGTAACCAAATGGATTAGCATTATAGGATTAGTCTTAACGTCTATCATTGGAAACTACTTATACCGTGATTACAATGTTTTCGCGAGAGGCATGGTAATTTTTATTATCATTACTACTGTTGCATATATTGCCTCAACTACTAAAATAGGAAAACTAATAGTTATATTTGGAAATGATTCACGCATTGAATTACGAAAAGTAGTGTGGCCTACTTACCGAGACGGATTAAATACTACCTTAATTGTAATAGGAGTAACTATAGTAATATCATTATTATTATGGGGATTAGATACTATTTTAGTGCATCTAATATCATTTAGTCTGAGGTTATAATATGACTGATGCTTTAAAAAAAAATTGGTATGTTATTCAAGCGTTTTCTGGGTTTGAAAATCGTGTAGCTCATTCCTTACGTGAGTATATTAAACTATACAATATGGATGCAATGTTTGGTGAAATCATGATCCCAACAGAAGAGGTAGTAGAAATGCGAGCTGGACAACGTAGAAAAAGCGAACGTAAATTTTTTCCTGGTTACGTACTAGTACAAATGATAATGAATGATTCTAGTTGGCATTTAGTAAAAAGTGTCCCACGTGTTATGGGATTCGTTGGAGGAACATGCGATAAGCCTGCTCCTATTGGAGATAAAGAAGTTAATGATATTATTCACCGACTGCAGCAAATAGGAGATAAACCCCGTCCCAAAACATTGTTTGAACCTGGAGAACTTATCCGAGTTAGCGATGGCCCTTTTTCTGATTTTAATGCTGTAGTAGAAGAAGTAGATTATGAAAAAAATCGCTTAAAAGTATCAGTTTCCATCTTTGGACGAGCTACCCCGGTAGAATTGGATTTTTCTCAAGTTGAAAAATCTTAATTGTACAGAATCATATATTGAAAGAATTATACATTAGGTATATACGATAAAGACAGTTATTACTTTATATTTGTCATTAAATAATAACGAAATATAAATAAAAAGCAAACATTGTCAATTTTATTGCTAGGATAATTAATATGGTTAAAAAAAAGATACAAGCCTATATTAAACTACAAATTTCCGCTGGAGCTGCTAATCCTAGTCCCCCTGTTGGACCCGCTTTAGGCCAACAGGGGGTAAATATTATGGAATTTTGCAAAGAATTTAACGCAAAAACTGAAAAACTTGAAACAGGATTACCGATTCCTGTTATCATTACTGTTTATACCGATCGTTCTTTTTCATTTATTACTAAAACCCCTCCTGCTTCGATATTATTAAAAAAAGCTGCAAATATTCAGTCTGGGTCCGAAAAACCAAATATAATAAATATTGGTAAAGTATCACGTACTCAAATTTATGAAATTGCAAAAATTAAGGCTGTTGATATGACAGGTTCTAATATAGAATCAATATCACGTTCTATTATAGGTACAGCTCATTCTATGGGACTAAAAGTGGAAGATTAATAAAAAATGGGTAAATTAAGCAAAAGAATGCGTATAATTCGAAATTACGCAGATACTTCTATACAATATTCTGCGATAGATGGATTACAATTATTAAAAAAAATTACAAAAGTTAAATTCATTGAAAGTGTTGATGTCGCTATCAATCTAGGAATTGATGCACGTAAATCTGATCAAAACATACGCAGTCATGTCATTCTGCCACATGGTATTGGTCGCGATATTCACGTTGCTGTTTTTACGCAAGGAGATAATATTTTGTTGGCTAAAAATGCTGGAGCTGATTTAGTTGGATTACATGATTTATCTGATAAAATAAAAACAGGAAAATACCGACTAGATGTGGTTATCGCATCTCCTGATGTAATGCATATAGTAAGTAAATTGGGCCCTGTTTTAGGGCCTAAAGGTTTAATGCCAAATCTTAAAATGGGCACTATATCTAGTAATATAGAAGAATCAGTTAAAAACATTAAACTAGGACAGATACGTTATAAAAATGACAAAAATGGCATTATTCATTCTACCATTGGTAAAATTAATTTTGATATCATAAAACTCAAGGAAAATTTAGAAGCATTAATAATATCTTTAAAACAAGCTAAACCAGTGATTTTTAAAGGAACATACATTAAAAAAGTAACCCTTTCTACCACTATGAGTAAATCTATATCTATTGATCAAAATACTCTGTTTATCACACATTGACTGTGGTGATATTCATGTGTTTTTATTAATAGATTCTTTACATGATTTACAAATTAGTCTAAACTTTACTAGGTTGCTGTGTTTATGATTACAATTTTAAATGTGTTAGTTTAATTCAAATTACATAATTTTATTTAAAATAATTTTATGGATGTTAAACATACGATATAATATCTGATAACACAGTTATCATTACGATGAATTAAGGCAATATTCTTTCTTATTTCATCTTATAAAGAAAAATAGTTTCCTTATAAAAATATTTTATTTAAAATTTTAGTACTACAATCTCTAAACATAAATATATATAAAAGATATATATTTATGTTTAGATTAGTGTTCTAGTGCGTAGTAAATCTTATATTAAATTAAATCAGGGTGTTGTTTTTATGGCATTAAGCCTACAAAAAAAAGAAGAAATTATTTATAAGATACGCGAAACAGCTAAAAAATCTTTATCAGCAGTAGTAGCTTCTCTAGACGGCATTACTGTAAATGAAGTAACTAAGTTACGAAAAGAAGCGCGAGATCTTAAAGTCTACATACATGTTGTTCGCAATACGTTAATGCGGAAAGTAGTAAAAGATACGTCTTTATCATGTTTGCAGAATATTTTAATAGGACAAAACATTGTTGCGTTCTCTATACACCAACCTCGTGATTCTGCGCGTGTTTTTGTAAAATTTAATAAAAGTCATAAGCATTTTAAAATAAAAGGTGCGGCTTTTGAGGGTAAATTTATTCCCGCATTAAAAATTAATCTATTATCTGATTTACCCAACCATGAAGAAGCTATTTCCAGATTAATGACAATTATAAAAACAAGTAGCATAGGAAATTTAATACGAGTCTTATACGTATTATCTAATCAAAAACTAAAGTTGTAATTTAGTAAAAATATTATATCTATTTTGATAAATAATAATTTGATTATGTAATCCTCTTTAATATTTTATATTTTTGGAAATTTTTATGTCTCTCACAAAAGAACAAATTTTGGATGCTATTTCCAATATGTCTATTATGGAAATAGTTAAATTAACTTCCATGATGGAAGAAAAATTTGGAGTATCTGCTGCTCCGTTAGTCACTGTTAAACCTGATGTATCAGAGCCAGTCGTAAAAGAACAAACTGAATTTAACGTTTTTTTAACTGCTATTGGAAATAACAAAATTCCTGTAATTAAAACTGTACGCAGTATTACTGGACTAGGGTTAAAAGAAGCAAAAGAATTAGTAGAATCTGCACCCGTAATTTTAAAAGAATCAATAAATAAAGATGATGCTGAAACTTTAAAAAAAACTTTGGAAACAGCAGGTGCAACTGTTGAAATTAAGTGAAGATAAATCAATGATAATTTATTATTGGTTATTGGCTATATAGGATTTTATGTTGTTTAAAAGTAAACGATGTTTAATTTTAAACAACATAAAATTATAATGTTTCAATATTTTATGTATTTCAACTGCAAAAACGCACAAATAATTTGTATATATCAGTCTACATCTAAAATAAATATATACAGTAAATTATATTACTATATATTATTTATATAGTGGTTAGCTTATTTCTTGAAAACAATCGTCTATATTAACTAATCGAGGAACTTTATGGTGTATTCCTATACTGAAAAGAAACGTATTCGTAAAGATTTTGGAAAACGTCCTCAAGTTTTGGATATTCCATATCTTCTTTCTATTCAGCTTAATTCCTTTAAAAAATTTATTAGGCATGATCCAGAGAAGCAATGTGGATTAGAAGCAGCTTTTCGATCCGTTTTTCCCATTAAAAGCTATAATGGTAATGCTGAACTAAGATACATTAAATATCGATTAGGAGAACCTACATTTGACGTAAAAGAATGTCAAACACGTGGTATCACTTTTTCTGCGCCGTTACGCGTATGTCTGTGTCTAATTATTTACGAACGTGATGGACTAAATAACGTAATAAAAAATACCAATGAACAAGAAGTATATATGGGTGAAATTCCACTTATGACCAACAACGGTACTTTTATTATTAATGGAATTGAACGAGTCATTGTGTCTCAATTACATAGAAGCCCTGGCGTATTTTTCGATAGTGATAAAGGTAAAACACATTCATCCGGAAAAGTATTATATAATGCGCGCATTATCCCATACCGAGGATCTTGGCTAGATTTTGAATTCGATCTAAAAGATAATTTATTTGTACGAATTGATAGGCGAAGAAAGTTACCAGTAACAGTAATATTACGTGCTTTAAATTATACTACTGACCAAATTTTAAATATGTTCTTTAATAAAGTAATATATGAAATTCAAAATAATACATTATATATGCATCTAATACCTGAAAGATTACGGGGCGAAACAGCATCTTTTGACATTGTTGTTAATGGTATCACATATGTAAAAAAAGGACGTCGTATTGCAGCTAAACATATTCATCAATTAAAAAAAGACAATATTTCAAAAATTGAAATACCCATAGATTATATAATTGGTAAAGTTGTTATTAAAGACTATATTGATAAAAATACGAATGCACTTATTGTTTCAGCTAATACAGAAATATCTACCGATATATTACATAACTTAATTCAATCAGGATATAAGTCCATAGAAACATTATTTAGCAATGATCTCGATTATGGTAATTATATTTCTGAAACCTTGCGTATTGATACAACCACCAATAGATTTGATGCATTAATAGAAATTTATCGTGTAATGCGTCCGGGAGAACCACCAACTAAAGAAGCTGCTGAATATTTGTTTGAAAACTTATTTTTCTCAGAAGAACGTTATGATTTATCTGCTGTAGGTAGAATGAAATTCAATCGTTCATTGCAACGAGCGCAAATAGAAGATTTAGGCATATTAAAAAAAGACGATATTGTTGATGTAATTAAAAAATTAATTGATATTAGAAATGGTAAAGGAGATATAGATGATATTGATCATTTAGGAAATCGACGTATTCGATCTGTAGGCGAGATGGCAGAAAATCAATTTAGAATCGGATTAGTTAGAGTAGAACGTGCAGTAAAAGAACGATTATCTTTAGGTGATTTAGATACATTAACCCCTCAAGATTTGATTAATGCTAAACCAATTTCAGCTGCAGTAAGAGAATTTTTTACTTCTAGTCAATTATCTCAATTTATGGATCAAAATAATCCATTATCAGAAATTACCCACAAACGTCGTATATCTGCCTTAGGGCCAGGAGGTTTAACTAGAGAACGTGCAGGATTTGAAGTACGTGATGTCCATCCTACACATTATGGTCGGGTCTGTCCAATAGAAACCCCAGAAGGACCAAATATAGGACTAATTAACTCATTATCTGTATACGCTCGAGCTAATGAATACGGATTTTTAGAAACTCCATATCGTAAAGTTCAAAATGGTGTCGTCAGTAATGATATTCATTATTTATCTGCAATCGAAGAAAGTAATTTTGTTATTGCTCAAGCAAATACAAACCTATCTTCAACAGGGGAATTTGTTAATGATTTAGTAACCTGTAGAAATAAAGGCGAATCTGGTCTTTTTAAAAAAGATCAAGTTGATTACATGGATGTCTCTACGCAACAAATAGTATCAGTTGCTGCCTCATTAATTCCTTTTTTAGAACATGATGATGCTAATCGCGCTCTTATGGGTGCAAATATGCAACGTCAAGCTGTTCCTGTCTTATGTAGTGAAAAACCGTTAGTAGGAACTGGAATGGAACGTGCAGTCGCCATAGATTCCGGTGTTACCGCAATAGCTAAACGTGGTGGTATCGTTAAATATGTCGATGCATCACGTATTGTAATACATGTTAATAAGAATGAAACACATGATGAAGAATCAGGAATTGATATCTATCACTTAATAAAATATATTCGATCAAATCAAAATACTTGTATTAATCAACGACCTTGTGTGTCTTTAGAAGAATCAGTAGAACGTGGAGATGTAATAGCAGACGGGCCATCTACTGATTTAGGAGAATTAGCTTTAGGGCAGAATATGCGAATTGCCTTTATGCCTTGGAATGGATACAATTTTGAAGACTCAATGTTAGTATCAGAACGTGTAGTACAAGAAGATAGGTTTACAAGTATACATATCCAAGAATTAACTTGTGTATCCCGTGATACTAAATTAGGCTCTGAAGAAATTACAGCTGATATTCCAAATATAGGAGAAACAGCGTTATCTAAACTAGACGAATCCGGAATTATTTACATTGGAGCGGAGGTAATAGGAGGAGACATTCTTGTTGGAAAAGTTACGCCTAAAGGAGAAACTCAATTAACACCGGAAGAAAAACTACTTCGTGCTATCTTTGGTGAAAAAGCATCTGATGTAAAGGATTCATCCTTACGAGTTCCTAATGGAGTATGCGGTACTGTAATTGATGTACAAATATTTACTAGAGATGGCGTTAAAAAAGACAACCGTTCATTAACGATTGAATCTGCTAAATTAAAACAAGTAAAAAAAGATTTAAACGAAGAATTTCAAATTTTTGAATCAGCATTATTTGATCGAGTTTATGATATATTAATTACAAGTGGGGTCGAAAAAGAAAAATTGACTAAAATTAACCGTAATTCTTGGTTAAATCTGGTACTATCAGATACGAAAAAACAATGTCAATTATCTCAATTAACTAAACAATATTTTAATTTAAAACGTATGTTTGAAAAAAAAACAGAAATTCAGCATCGTAAAATTACTCAGGGAGATGAATTGGCTCCTGGCATATTAAAAATAGTTAAAGTATATTTAGCTGTGAAACGTCAAATACAACCTGGGGATAAAATGGCAGGACGACATGGAAATAAAGGTGTAATTTCAAAAATTAACCCTATCGAAGATATGCCATATGATCAAAATGGAGTACCAATAGATATCGTACTCAACCCTCTCGGCGTACCATCTCGAATGAATATTGGTCAAATTTTAGAAACTCATCTTGGTATGGCCGCGAAAGGTATTGGAGACAAAATAAACTTCATGTTACAAAAATACAAAGAAATAAATCAATTGCGAAAATTTATTCAAGAAGCGTATGATTTAGGAAAGGGATTGCGACAACACATTGATCTTAACAAATTTTCAGATACAGAAATATTGCAATTAGCTAATAATTTAAAAGAAGGAATACCTATTGCTACTCCAGTATTTGACGGGGCTACAGAAAAGGAAATTAAAGATCTTTTACAATTATCTGGATTACCAACTTCTGGTCAAATTACATTATTTGATGGATGCACAGGAGAAGTATTTGAAAGAAAGGTTACTGTGGGTTATATGTACATGCTGAAATTAAATCACTTAGTAGACGATAAGATGCACGCACGTTCTACCGGATCTTATAGTTTAGTAACGCAACAACCATTAGGAGGAAAGGCTCAATTTGGTGGCCAACGTTTCGGTGAAATGGAAGTATGGGCATTAGAAGCTTATGGCGCATCATATACCCTGCAAGAAATGTTAACAGTAAAATCAGATGATGTAAATGGACGTACTAGAATGTATAAAAATATTGTTGATGGGAATCATGTAATGGATCCTGGTATGCCTGAATCTTTCAACGTGTTATTAAAAGAAATTCGTTCTTTAGCAATTAACATTGAATTAGAAGACTAATTTTTAAATTTAAAATCTGTATAATAAATTTACTATCACATACTCATATAATGTTCATACATTCAACAAATACAACTCTAATAAAGGCTCTCTGTGAAAGATTTGCTCAAATTTTTTAAGATACAACATACTCAAGTAGAAGAATTTAATGCAATTAAAATTGCGCTTGCTTCTCCAGATATGATTAGATCTTGGTCTTTTGGTGAAGTAAAAAAACCAGAAACTATTAATTACCGCACTTTTAAACCCGAACGAGACGGTTTATTTTGTGCACGAATTTTCGGTCCTATTAAAGACTATGAATGTCTATGTGGCAAGTATAAACGTCTAAAGCATCGTGGAGTAGTCTGTGAAAAATGCGGAGTAGAAGTGACACAAAGCAAAGTACGACGAGAACGTATGGGACACATCGAATTAGCTTCTCCTACTGCTCATATTTGGTTTCTAAAATCATTACCATCACGTATTGGTTTATTACTGGATATGCCGTTACGTGATATCGAACGTGTTCTATACTTTGAATCCTATGTGGTAATCGAAAATGGTATGACTAGCCTTGAATGTCATCAAATCTTAACTGAGGAAGAATATTTAGACGCATTAGAAGAATTTGGCGATGAATTCGAAGCGAAAATGGGAGCTGAAGCCATTCAAATTTTATTAAGAAATAAAAATTTAAAAACCGAATGCGAATTTCTACGAGAAATATTAGAAGACAGTAATTCTGAAACTAAACGTAAAAAAATAACAAAACGTATAAAATTAATTGAATCGTTTATATATTCCGAAAATAAACCTGAATGGATGATTCTAAATGTATTGCCAGTGCTTCCTCCAGATTTAAGGCCGCTAGTTCCATTAGATGGAGGGCGTTTTGCTACTTCCGATTTAAATGATTTATATCGTCGTGTTATTAACAGAAATAATAGATTAAAACGATTGTTAGACTTAGCCGCGCCAGAAATTATAGTACGTAATGAAAAAAGGATGCTGCAAGAAGCAGTAGATGCATTATTGGATAATGGACGTAGAGGTCGTGCAATTACCGGCTCCAATAAGCGTCCTTTGAAATCTTTAGCTGATATGATTAAGGGTAAACAAGGTAGATTTCGTCAAAATCTTTTAGGAAAGCGTGTTGATTATTCTGGTCGTTCAGTAATTACCGTTGGTCCTTATTTAAAATTACATCAATGTGGGTTACCAAAAAAAATGGCTTTAGAGTTATTTAAACCATTTATTTATGGGAAATTAGAATTGCAGGGTTTTGCTAGCACTATCAAAGCTGCTAAGAAAATGGTAGATAGAGAAGAAGCAGTAGTATGGGATATTCTTGACAATGTAATTCGAGAGCATCCAGTAATGTTAAATCGTGCTCCTACATTACATAGATTAGGTATTCAAGCTTTTGAACCAGTATTAATAGAAGGAAAGGCTATTCAATTACACCCATTAGTTTGTGCTGCATATAATGCTGATTTTGACGGAGATCAAATGGCAGTGCATGTTCCGTTGACACTAGAAGCTCAATTAGAAGCTAGAGCTTTAATGATGTCTACCAACAACATATTATCTCCTGCTAATGGAGAGCCTATTATTGTCCCATCTCAAGATGTAGTATTAGGTTTATACTATATGACACGCGAACGTGCAAATTCTAAAGGAGAAGGAATGATATTAACCGGGCCAAAAGAAGCAGAATACCTCTATCGTCTAGGTTTAGCTGAACTACATGCTCGCATTAAGATACGTATTACTGAATATGAATGTGGAAAAAATGGAGAATGGTTAAAAAAAACAAATATTGTTAACAGCACAATAGGACGTGCTATTTTTTGGATGATTATACCCAAAGGACTGCCATTTATATTGGTCAATCAAGTATTAGGAAAAAAAGCTATATCTACAATGTTAAATAGTTGCTATCGTTTACTAGGACTAAAAGCTACTGTTATATTAGCTGATCAAATTATGTATACTGGATTTGCATACGCTGCTCGTTCTGGAGCCTCTGTCGGTATTGATGATATGATTATTCCTTCAAAAAAAGCTGATATAATTGATGAAGCAGAATCTGAAGTAGCAGAAATACAAGAACAATTTCAGACCGGATTAGTTACAGCAGGTGAACGTTATAATAAAGTTATTGATATATGGGCTGCAGCTAATGAACGAGTGGCGCAAGCAATGATGGACAATTTAGCTACTGAAACTGTAAAAAATCGGAATGGACAAATAGAAATACAGGCATCGTTTAATAATATTTTTATGATGGCGGACTCTGGCGCGCGGGGATCAGCAGCGCAAATACGTCAACTTGCTGGTATGCGTGGTTTAATGGCAAAGCCAGATGGATCAATTATTGAAACTCCTATTACTGCAAATTTCCGAGAAGGACTAAATGTATTACAGTATTTTATTTCTACACATGGAGCCCGTAAAGGATTAGCTGATACCGCTTTAAAAACGGCTAACTCTGGCTATTTAACACGGCGTCTAGTAGATGTAGCTCAAGATTTAGTAATTACACAGGACGACTGTAATACATTTGCTGGTATCATAATGAGCCCCGTCATTGAAGGCGGCGACGTAAAAGAACCTCTACGAGAGCGTGTATTAGGCCGAGTTTTAGCAGAAGATATTTTAGAATCTAACGAAGATACTAGTAGAGTATTGATCAAACGTAATACTTTATTAAACGAATATTGGTGTGATATTTTAGATGAATATTCAATTGATACCGTTAAAGTACGGTCTGTTGTAACCTGTGATACTGACTTTGGTGTATGCGCAAAATGTTATGGCCGAGATTTGGCTAGAGGTCAACTTGTAAATAAAGGAGAAGCAATTGGCGTCATTGCAGCCCAATCTATAGGCGAACCAGGTACACAATTAACAATGCGTACCTTTCATATCGGTGGAGCTGCCTCTAGATCTGCTTCAGAATCAAGCATTCAAATCAAAAATAAAGGTACTGTTCACTTAAAAAATATTAAATCTGTAACAAATGGAGAAGGAAAATTAGTAATTACATCTCGTAATACCGAACTTAAAATTATTGATCAATTTTCTCGTACTAAAGAAAGCTATAAAGTACCTTATGGTGCTATAATAACAAAAAAAAATGGAGAAGAAGTAACACATGGAGAAATAGTAGCTTATTGGGATCCACATACTATGCCGGTAATTGCAGAAGTAAGTGGATTTATTCAATTTGTTGATATGGTAGATGGGCAAAGTATTATTAAACAAACTGATGAGTTAACAGGATTAACCTCTATTGTAGTATTGGATACTTCTGAACGTGTGAGCGGGGCTAAAGATTTAAGACCCACATTAAAAATAGTAGATGTTAATGGTTATGATATTTTTATTCCAGGCACAGATGTTCCAGTGCAATATTTTTTACCTGGTAGAAGTGTGATCCAGTTAATTAATGGATCAAGAATTATTTGTGGAGATACATTAGCAAGATTACCACATGAAAGCAGTGGTACTAAAGATATTACTGGTGGGTTACCACGCGTTGCAGACTTATTCGAAGCACGTCGTCCAAAAGAATCAGCAATTTTAGCGGAAATTAGTGGAACAATTTCTTTTGGAAAGGAAACAAAAGGAAAACGTCGCTTGATGATCTCCCCCATAAATGACAAGGAGGATATTTATGAAGAAATGATTCCAAAATGGCGTCATCTTAACGTTTTTGAAGGTGAATATGTAGATCGTGGAGATATTATTTCTGACGGACCAGAATCTCCACACGATATTCTACGATTACGTGGGGTACATTCAGTAACTCACTATATTGTCAATGAAGTACAAGATGTTTATCGTTTGCAAGGAGTAAAAATTAACGATAAACATATAGAGGTCATTGTGCGGCAAATGTTACGTAAAGCTACTGTTATTCGATCAGGAAATTCTGATTTATTAGTAGGTGAACAAGTGGAATATTCACGTATTAAAATTGCTAACCGTAAACTAGAGAATGAAGGAAAAGTAAAAATAAGTTTCATGCGTAATTTATTAGGAATAACCAAGGCATCGTTAGCTACAGAATCATTTATCTCTGCAGCATCTTTTCAAGAAACAACACGTGTATTAACTGAATCATCTGTAGCTGGAAAAAGGGATGAATTACGTGGTCTCAAAGAAAACGTTATTGTTGGAAGACTAATTCCAGCCGGAACTGGTTACTCTTACCATCAAGAACGTATGCATCACCGTCGTCATCTCAATAATAAGAATAAGAATGAGATAGACAAATCCAACACAACAACAAATATTTCTTCTCAAATTACAGCAGATGAAGCGTCAGCAAACCTAACTGAGTTGTTAAACGCTACATAAACCTTAAATTTAGTTATGATTAAAAAATGTTACTAATATATAATGATTATTATAGACTAAAAATAACAAGTTATACTAACAATTAATAATATACATCAAATATATAAAAATATATAATTTAACATATTTCAAACACTTGAACATAAATAACATAATTTTTTATGTTTTAAAATCACTCCTATAAGTCTATATTAAAGTAAGTATATAAAACTCTATATTTATAAATCCCTATAAAAATAAACAAATTAAATATAAACTATTCATGACATTAGTTGTCTAATCTAAGTAAATATTGCACATCAATTAATCAAAACTATTTAAATAATATTTCAATTTAACATTAAGACTTATTGCACCAACGATTCTTGAAATACCTTAATACAAATAAATACCACTACCAAATTTTACATATATTGTCTATAAGTAAACGCAAATTTTACAACTAGTATTTATATAAATAAAATAAATCCTATTAAACTCATATTTTGAAGAATCAATGCCTAAAATGACGAATACGTGTAAAAATCATCGAGATACCATATCTATCGGCAGTTTTAATAATTTCCCGATCTCGAATAGATCCTCCTGGTTGTATGATGCAATTAATACCTACTTCAGACGCAATACGTATAACATCAGGAAAAGGGAAAAAAGCATCAGAAGCCATCACTGATCCTTGAACATTCAACATGCCCTGTTCTTTGAAAGAAACAGCTATTTTTACCGCATGTACCCGATTCATTTGGCCACCACCAATTCCAGTTATTTGACAATTTTTACCGCAAACAATTGCATTAGATTTAACAAACTTAACTATCTTCCAACAAAACAATGCATCTTTTATTTCCTCATTTGTTGGCTGACGAATGGTAACTGTTTCTAAAGATTGTAACTCTGTCATGACATCATGATCCTGTACCAATAATCCTCCATTAATACGTCTAAAATCTATATCTGATTTTCTCAAAGTCCACACACCACATTCCAACACTCGCATATTTTTTTTACTAGATAAAATACTAAGACAATCTCGATCAATACTTGGAGCCACAATTGCTTCTACAAATTGTCGCTTAACGATAGTTTGAGCCGTATTTTTATCTAAAGATCTATTAAAGGCAATAATTCCTCCAAACGCAGAAATAGGATCTGATTGATGAGCTTTAACATATGCTGAGCTAATTGTATTAGAAGTAGCAACCCCACATGGATTAGTATGTTTAACAATTACACAAGTTGGTTCATCAAACATTTTTACACATTCCAAAGCCGTATCCATATCTAAAATATTATTATAAGATAATGGCTTTCCTTGTAATTGATGAGCAGTAGCAATAGATCCTATTTGTTTCTCGCATGTATCTATATAAAATGCTGCTCGTTGGTGCGGATTTTCTCCATAACACATATCTTGTTTTTTAATGAATTTAAGATTCATAAAAGTTAATTTTTTAGGAAAAGGATGAGATAATACATCATAATTGTCCTCATCAATCGTAGTAACACAACGATTATTTTCCAGCTGACAGTTAAAATAATCGGCAATTGCATTATCATATTCAGCAACATATTTAAATGCTTTTGCAGCTAAATGAAACCGGGTCTTTAAGCTGATCAGTCCATTGCGGTGATTAATTTCATCTAAAATTTTTTCATAATTATCACTATCGACCACAGTAGCTACATTTCTATAATTTTTTGCTGCCGCTCTTACCATACTTGGCCCACTAATATCAATATATTCTAACATTTCTTCTTCAGAACATATTTTATTTTTCTTTAACAAAGAATTAAACGAATAGAAATTAATCACTACCATATCAATTGATTGAATATTATATTGACGCATAACAGTATCGTCTAATCCTCGTCTTCCAAGAATTCCAGCGTATATCTTATAATGTAACGTTTTAATGCGTCCATCCATTATTTCAGGTAAATTAATATAATCAGAAATTTTAAATACTGGTAACCCAGCATCAGCTAATACTTGAGCCGTACCTCCAGTCGACAATAATTGAATGCCCCGTTCAATTAATGATTGAGCAAATTTTAAAATATTAGATTTATCAAACACACTAATTAACACACGACGAACGAACAATGATGATTGCGTCATAGTATCCTCACAACAACAAGTTAAACCACAATATTAATTGCAATTTTACAAATATTACACGCAATAACATAATTACAATAATATTATATATCATTTCCTAAAATGTTAAATTATTTAAATAATTTAACATAGTCATAAAAAATTAATTTAATACTTTAAATAATAACTATTAAATCATAGAAATAATATTAAATACTATTGACATTAACTAAAATCAATGCTAATGATGTATTTGTTTTGTTATTTTGAAAATAATATGAAGTATGAACAATCGGAAATATAGTTCTTTAACAATTGAATTCTAGATAATCTATGTGGGCACTTACGCGAATATGAAAGATAGTATAATACCATTTATAGAATATAAAGTTTGATTAATTGATAGTTATGCTAGAAATTAATCCGCTTGTTTATTATAAATGAAAACTGATTTAAATTGAAGAGTTTGATCATGGCTCAGATTGAACGCTGACGGTAAGCTTAACACATGCAAGTCGAGCGGCAGCAGGGACAGCGATTTTTTTGTTGTCCTGATTGGCGAGCGGCAAACGGGTGAGTAAAATCTGGGGATCTGCCCGGTAGAGGGGGATAACTATTGGAAACGATAGCTAATACCGCATGAAGTCATAAAGACCAAAATAGGGGACTTTGCATTTTGTTCGCAAAAAACAAAGCCTTATGCTATCGGATGAACCCAGATAGGATTAGCTAGTAGGCGGGGTAATAGCCCACCTAGGCCACGATCCTTAGCTGGTCTGAGAGGACGATCAGCCACACTGGAACTGAGACACGGTCCAGACTCTTACGGGAGGCAGCAGTGGGGAATATTGCACAATGGGGGAAACCCTGATGCAGCTATACCGTGTGTGTGAAGAAGGCCTTCGGGTTGTAAAGCACTTTCAATGGGGAAGAATTTAACTTTGATAATACCAATTTTAATTGACGTTACCCATACAAGAAGCACCGGCTAACTCCGTGCCAGCAGCCGCGGTAATACGGAGGGTGCAAGCGTTAATCGGAATTACTGGGCGTAAAGCGTACGTAGGTGGTTTATCAAGTCAGATGTGAAATCCCTGAGCTCAACTTAGGAACTGCATTTGAAACTGGTAAGCTAGAGTTTCGTAGAGGGGGGTAGAATTCCAGGTGTAGCGGTGAAATGCGTAGAGATCTGGAGGAATACCGGTGGCGAAGGCGACCCCCTAGACGAAAACTGACACTCAGGTACGAAAGCATGGGGAGCAAACAGGATTAGATACCCTGGTAGTCCATGCCGTAAACGATGTCGATTTGAAGGTTGCAGACTTGATCTGTGGCTTTCGAAGCTAACGCATTAAATCGACCGCCTGGGGAGTACGACCGCAAGGTTAAAACTCAAATGAATTGACGGGGGCCCGCACAAGCGGTGGAGCATGTGGTTTAATTCGATGCAACACGAAGAACCTTACCTACTCTTGACATCCAAAGAATCGCATAGAAATATGAGAGTGCCTTCGGGAACTTTGAGACAGGTGCTGCATGGCTGTCGTCAGCTCGTGTTGTGAAATGTTGGGTTAAGTCCCGCAACGAGCGCAACCCTTATCCTTTGTTGCCAACGAGTAAAGTCGGGAACTCAAAGGAGACTGCCGGTGATAAACCGGAGGAAGGTGAGGATGACGTCAAGTCATCATGGCCCTTATGAGTAGGGCTACAAACGTGCTACAATGGCGTATACAAAGAGAAGCAATCTCGTAAGAGCAAGCAAACCTCATAAAGTACGTCTTAGTCCGGATTGGAGTCTGCAACTCGACTCCATGAAGTCGGAATCGCTAGTAATCGTGGATCAGAATGTCACGGTGAATACGTTCCCGGGCCTTGTACACACCGCCCGTCACACCATGGAAGTGGGTTGCAAAAGAAGTAAGTAGTTTAACCTTCGGGAGGACGCTTACCACTTTGTGATTCATGACTGGGGTGAAGTCGTAACAAGGTAACCGTAGGGGAACCTGCGGTTGGATCACCTCCTTACTTATCAAAAGTAATATAAGCGAAGTGTCCACATAAATTATTTAATGTTTTTAGATATGACTAAAAACATAGATAAATACCAAATTTTGATTTATTAATTGCAACTAGAACCCCCACAGGGTCCCCTTCGTCTAGAGGTCTAGGACACTGCCCTTTCACGGCGGCAACAGGGGTTCAAAGCCCCTAGGGGACAGTTTAAAATATTCACAAATAAATTTGGTATTTTATAGTTCTTTAACAATTAGGATAAAACTTAAATCTTAAACTTTTAAATATGTTAAAAATGAATAAAATATTATATTTAGGATTATTAATATCCACACATATTGAGATAAATGTGTTTATATAAAAATAAAATATAATTCATCTAAATTAAATTAGAGGTCTGAGGATTGCGAAGTTAAGTAATTTAAGCGTACACGGCGAATGCCTTGGCAGTCAAAGGCGATGAAGGACGTGCTGATCTGCGAAAAGCATCGGTAAGCTGATGTGAAGCGTTTGAACCGGTGATTTCCGAATGGGGAAACCTAATGCAAGCTAAATTGTGCATTATCATTTAGTAAATTCATAGCTAAATGAAGCAAACCAGAGGAACTGAAACATCTTAGTACTCTGAGGAACAGAAATCAATTTGAGATTCCCTTAGTAGCGGCGAGCGAACAGGGAACAGCCCAGAGTTACTTAGTACTACTGATATATTAAGAGAATAATTTGGAAAAATTAGCAATATAGAGTGATAGCCTCGTATCTGAAAATATGTTAGTTATTATAACTCAATGAGTAGGACGAAACACGTGATATTTTGTCTGAAGATGGGGGGACCATCCTCCAAGGCTAAATACTCTTGACTGACCGATAGTGAACCAGTACCGTGAGGGAAAGGCGAAAAGAACCCCGGCTAGGGGAGTGAAATAGAACCTGAAACCGTGTACGTACAAGCAGTAGGAGCATGAATTATTACTTATTTGTGTGACTGCGTACCTTTTGTATAATGGGTCAGCGACTTATATTCTGTAGCAAGGTTAACTAAATAAGGGAGCCATAGGGAAACCGAGTCTTAACTGGGCGTTAAGTTGCAGGATATAGACCCGAAACCCGGTGATCTAACCATGAACAGGTTGAAAATTAGGTAACACTGATTGAAGGACCGAACCGACTAATGTTGAAAAATTAGCGGATGATTTGTGGTTAGGGGTGAAAGGCCAATCAAACCGGGAGATAGCTGGTTCTCCCCGAAAGCTATTTAGGTAGCGCCTCGTAAATTCATCTTTGGGGGTAGAGCACTGTTTCGACTAGGGGTCTTCCCAGACTACCAACTCGATGCAAACTACGAATACCAAAGAATGCTATTACGGGAGACACACGGCGGGTGCTAACATTCGTCGTGGAGAGGGAAACAACCCAGATCGCCAGCTAAGGTCCCTAAATCATGATTAAGTGGGAAACGATGTGAGAAGGCTTAGACAGCCAGGATGTTGGCTTAGAAGCAGCCATCATTTAAAGAAAGCGTAATAGCTCACTGGTCGAGTCGGCTTGCGCGGAAGATTTAACGGGGCTAAATCATGTACCGAAGCTGCGGCAATATATATTTTATAGTTTAATATTTTGTGTTCAAAATTATATCAAACATAAAGTTTTATTGGGTAGGGGAGCGTTCTGTAAGCCTGAGAAGGTATGTTGTAAAACATGCTGGAGGTATCAGAAGTGCGAATGCTGACATAAGTAACGATAAAGCGGGTGAAAAACCCGCTCGCCGAAAAACTAAGGGTTCCTGTCCAACGTTAATCGGGGCAGGGTAAGTCGACCCCTAAGGCGAGGCCAACAGGCGTAGCTGATGGGAAACAGGTTAATATTCCTGTACTAGATTTAACTGCGATGGGGTGACGAAGAAAGCTAGGTTCTCCGAGGATCGGTAGTCTCGGTTTAAACGTGTAAGCGGAAAGATTAAGGAAAATCCATTCTTTCTAACGCTGAGGCGCTATGACGAGCCATCAAGATGGCGAAGGAATTAATGCTATACTTCCAAGAAAATCCTCTAAGCTTCAGGTTATATCTAATCGTACCATAAACCGACACAGGTGGTTAGGTAGAGAATACTCAGGCGCTTGAGAGAACTCGGGTGAAGGAACTAGGCAAAATAGTGCCGTAACTTCGGGAGAAGGCACACTGGAACGTAAGTGAAAGAACAATAAATATATTGCTTCTGAAGCTGAACCCAGTCGAAGATACCAGCTGGCTGCAACTGTTTATTAAAAACACAGCACTGTGCAAACACGAAAGTGGAAGTATACGGTGTGACGCCTGCCCGGTGCCGGAAGGTTAATTGAAAGGGTTATCTTTGTTTGTAATAAAGAAAAGCTCTTGATCGAAGCCTCGGTAAACGGCGGCCGTAACTATAACGGTCCTAAGGTAGCGAAATTCCTTGTCGGGTAAGTTCCGACCTGCACGAATGGCGTAATGATGGCCAGACTGTCTCCACCCGAGACTCAGTGAAATTGAATTCGCCGTGAAGATGCGGCGTACCCGCGGCAAGACGGAAAGACCCCGTGAACCTTTACTATAGCTTGATACTGAATATTAAATTTTGATGTGTAGGATAGGTGGGAGGCAACGAAGTAAAAGCGCTAGCTTTTATGGAGCCATCCTTGAAATACCACCCTTTAACATTTGATATTCTAACTTAGGTCCGTTATCCGGATCAAGGACAGTGTCTGGTGGGTAGTTTGACTGGGGCGGTCTCCTCCCAAAGAGTAACGGAGGAGCACAAAGGTTAGCTAATCACGGTTGGACATCGTGAGGTTAGTGCAAAGGCATAAGCTAGCTTAACTGCGAGAGTGACGATTCGAGCAGATGCGAAAGCAGGTCTTAGTGATCCGGTGGTTCTGAATGGAAAGGCCATCGCTCAACGGATAAAAGGTACTCCGGGGATAACAGGCTAATACCGCCCAAGAGTTCATATCGACGGCGGTGTTTGGCACCTCGATGTCGGCTCATCACATCCTGGGGCTGCAGTAGGTCCCAAGGGTATGGCTGTTCGCCATTTAAAGTGGTACGCGAGCTGGGTTTAGAACGTCGTGAGACAGTTCGGTCCCTATCTGCCGTGGGCGTTGGAAGATTGAGAGGGGCTGCTCCTAGTACGAGAGGACCGGAGTGGACGCACCGCTGGTGTTCGGGTTGTCATGCCAATGGCATTGCCCGGTAGCTACGTGCGGAAAAGATAACCGCTGAAAGCATATAAGTGGGAAACTTGCCTCAAGATGAGTCTTCCCTGAGGATAAAAGTCCTCCTGAAGGGACGTTAAAGACGATGACGTTGATAGGTCGGGTGTATAAGCACTGCAAAGTGTTAAGCTAACCGATACTAATGACCCGTGAGAACTTAACTTCGCAATACCTGAGACTTCTGTGTTCTAATCCCATATTGAAAAGTAACGTGCTTATAAAATACGATTAATTAACCGATCAAACCTAAATTTACGAATTTTATGAAGAAACTGTCCTACTTTCACTGGATAATTAGATATATGTTGTAACGACGTATAATGAATAATTGGACTAGTGTGCATACGAATAGTATTCAGTTCTTTATTATTTTGGTTCAACAACATTTTACATGGATCATGTATAAGTAAAGCGTTCTCCAAATCAAACCTCAAAGATCTAGGATTTAAATTATTTCCGGTAAGCAACTGCCACTCGTCATCCACCCAAATACCTTTAACATGATACCCATTATTACCTTCTTTCCACATCCGCACTGTTAATTGTTTATTATCAACATAATTTTGCAATTTCTTCAAAAAATAACGCAAATTTAGTTCATATAAATACGGTAAAACACTAATTAATGTAAATGGTTTATTAGAAGGAATATAAAAATCATTAGCAATTTTATCTCCTACAATAATTTCTATATTCCTTCCTTTGTGTAACAAATAAATTAAAGCATTTATTAATACATTTGGCATATTAAAATATGGAGTGCATAATATAATTTTATTCTTTGACGAACAAATTAAATGATAAATTGCTTGATTAAGTTCACTATTTTTACCCAAACCAACCAACGGAGCTATTGCCAATTCATTAAATGTCGCATTACCCTGATAACAATAACAAACTCTTCGCAAATTACGACGTAACAAACGAACATCATTTTTCCTATACTTATTTAATTTGCTTAAAGAACTTTCACACCCTAATTTATTACTGACCCTCGAAGACAATAATTCTTTATCAATATAATCCAACATAATATTTGACAATTGACGATTCCGTATTATATGGTACCGATCGTATCGATACTTAGTATTTATATGTAAATACTCATCACTCAAACTAGCTCCGCTATATAATATTTGATCATCAATAATAAATCCCTTCAAATGAAAAACCCCTAATGCCTCATTTATGTTAATTGGTATTCCATATATTGCAATCTCAGTATTAGGATACTTATTTACAAGATCTGTATACCAGTCAATATTTGTATATTCTTTAGATGAACCAATACGACCTCTCCTAGCACGATGCCAATCCACTAAAATTATAATCTTAATTTTCGGACGAATTTTCTTTACTCGAAATAAGGCATCAATAATCTTTTTACCTCCTTGATCACCTTCTAAATAAAGTGTTACTAAACAAATATGATTACATGCTCTAGAAATAGCGTATAGCAATTCATTGCTAAATTCTTTAGGACTATACAAAATTCTAAAATAATCCAACCTCTGAACAATTTTAGGTAAGCCTACAAGAAATTTTTTATGATCATCAAACTTATTTAAAATATTAAATTTCATTTTTACCATATATTAATTTACATCGTCAATTACGTTCAAGAATTAGTCATTATAGTTTACGATAAAATACCCATATTAATTATGATAAACCCAACAAACAAATTCATACTATACGTACACATAAATTTTCCACAACATTCTAATCCCTTTAAAACAAAAAATTTTAGAACAATTAAAACTATAAAAAAATTATATTACACCTAATCATTATTAATGTATCATAGCAATACGTATACGATCTACAGACATCAACATAACAATCTAATTAAAATATCAAACTCTAAAATAACATTTCCACAAATAAAATGATTAAAAATTTCAATAAATTACAAAAAATGTAAACAAAACTTACCTGCCTAAAATAAACAAAACACACTTTAATACCAATAAAAATTACCTCAAACACAAACAAAATAATTTTAAATTATACAAAATATATAGATAAAAATATAATTTTTACAATAAATTTTATAAAGGTGAGCTATAAAACATTAATTACACGCAGATTAATGTTTTATAGCTCTGGAAAATACATTAATTAATACAACACCAATAATAATAAAAGTAATACCAATAATAGCTAGACTATCTAATTTTTGATCATAGAACAAATATCCTACTATAGTGATAAATATAATTCCAAGACCAGCCCAACAAGAATATGCAATACCCATTGGTATTGTTTGTAATACTAAAGATAACAATATAAAAGAAAGTAAATAACCAACCACTACCACAATAGAAGGATACAATTTACTAAATCCTTCAGATGCTTTTAAAGAAGCAGTAGCAACAACTTCTGAAAGAATAGCAACAAATAAATATAAATAATCCATATAATTTTTTCTTAAAAATTTCTTAATTTAGTTTTCAAACAATAGATATTCTTGTTATTAAATAATTAAATTTTAAACAAGAAAACAAACATTATCTTGTTAGATAAAATTTTTGAATGGTACAATAAGAAAGCGACTGTATACATTTACTAAATAAGTAGGTGTAGAAAACAACTCTGAAATTTTTATTATATCAACCTTACCCAAACTAATCTTAATGTAGCACACAAATCCAACTGATTATCTTTCATAATCAAAACAGTAACACATCTACTTATATAAAATTCCCTTTTAAATAATTGATTATTTAATTGGATTTACTCACATTTTATATCTTTACATCTTTGGTGGAGCTGGCGGGATTTGAACCCGCGTCCAGAATTCTAATTATTCTTAGTCACCTACATGCTTAGGTCTTAAATTGTATTTAATCGATTTAGATATATTAAGACCAATCACTAAACCCACTAGCCTTTTTATAATTACTTAACGCTAAGTCAAAAAGCAAACTTTCACGTGCACTCTTATTTCTATGACCTCTCTTACCGATTTTATTTTTAATATCTAAGAGTAAATACTAAATATGAGAGGGAACCTTCAAATTATCAATCTGATTTAAGCTGCCAAAGCAACAGATTCACTACGTGTACTATTTGCAGTTATTTTTTGAGGCTGTTTTACGAGGCCTACCCCACCTCGGCATGCACTTCAAATATAAGATATCCCGTCGAATCCTAAATCAGCCCCGCTGTAAATAAAGACCATTGTAACATAAAATAACGTATATACGAAACACTATTTATTCATATATTTTAAAATATGTACTTTTTCTTTCTTCCATTTATGTGCATCTATTACATCTCTTTTATCATACTTTTTTTTACCTTTAGCAATTCCGATATTTATTTTAATCCAAGAATACCTCCAATACAAATCTAAAACAACTATAGTATAACCTCTTCGCTTAACCGTTTCCATCAAAAATAGTAATTCATTTTTCTTTAATAATAACTTACGTATGCGAACTGCATTATAAACTTCATTATACAATTGCGTTATACTTGTCTGGAATATAGAATTATAAATATACGCTTCCCTATTATCAAAAGATACATAGCTGTTATCAATAGTTACCATATTAGAACGCGCTGATTTTACTTCCCATCCCAACAATACAATTCCGGCTTCTATTTTTTTTTCAATAAAATATTCATAATACGCACGCTTATTTTGAGTAATTTTTTTTAAAATTAATTGATTCATAACATAATTTTCATAAAAGATATTGCTTTTAATTTTATTGTTTAAAAATAAATACATTGCTAATATAATGTTTTACATATATGAAACATAATTGTTTTATCTTTGCATAAATTAGTATATATACAAAGATAAAAATTATTAAAAATAAAAACAAGATAAATATGTATCATGTTAAATATTTTACCTCAGTTCCTTATAGCGTAAAACAAATGTTTCACTTAGTAAACGATATTAATTCCTATACTCAATTTATTCCTGGATGTAATGTAAGTAAAATTTTAGATCAAAAGGATAACGAATTAATTGCCGAAATAAATCTAGTTACAAATGGAATGGTTAAATCATTAGTAACTCATAATTTTTTTATAGAAAACAAAAGCATCATAATCGTTTTAGTAAGAGGACCATTTAAATCATTTTATGGTTACTGGAAATTTATTCCTATTACTTCTAGTATCAGTAGAATTGAATATGCTTCCTATTATGAATTTAAATCAATATTTATTGAAAAATTTTTCAATCACATTTTTAAAAAAAAGTATAAAAACATAATTAAATCATTCGTTTCCAGAGCTAATAAAATGTACGGTATGTAATATATTTTATCACATAAAATACAAAAAATATTCATATTTAAATTTGTTAATTTCAATACTTATTTTTACATGAAAACCCGTAAAATTTCATTAAAAACTCGTAATCTTATCATTAAATTTTAAACTATTACTTTTTTATCAATAGTTATTAAAACATCATTAGTATCAAACTTTAATGTCAAAATTTGATGTTTTACTATTTTATTACCAATACGATGATAAAAAATATAATACCATATATTTGGCGCTAACAAACCTTGCAACGTTGGAGCTCCAATATTAGAAGATACGTCAGATTTTGTCATACCAAGACAAATTCTATTTATTTCACACTCAGACAAATAATTACCTTGCTTTACATCAAACTGTTTAGGCATATACTGTATCATTGTGCAACCTATACTACACACCATCGTTGCTATCGAAACGATGGTGTGTAGTATAGGTTGCAACACTTTCAAACACATAATCTTCTATCCAATTCATTCCATAGTTGAAAATCATTAAAACAAAAATAAATATTTCATGAAGCTATTATCTAATTATATTGCTACTACTTTTCTGTTTCAGAAATATTTTTTGACCAACCAAGCTTAATATTCAATGTTTTAAAATAGTTATAGTTATTAGGGTGAATTAAATCAAGATAATAATTACTACGTTGAATAAAAATTTCTTCTTCTTTACCTATGAAAATAGGAATTTGATTGTCGCAACCAATTTTCAATTCAGACGTCACTTTAGAGAATTTTAAACGAATAATACTTTCACTATTAATCACAACTGGACGAGATGATAAAGTATGAGGACATATTGACACTAATATAATAGCGTCTACCATTGGACTAAGAATAGGTCCTCCCGCAGATAAGGCATATGCAGTTGATCCCGTTGGAGTAGAAATAATTAGCCCATCAGATCTCTGAGAAAAAACAAAATTATTATCAATATATAGCTCAAACTCAATCATGCGTCTAATTGTATTTGTATGTAAAATAACTTCATTAATAGCACTACCTAACTTGGTAACTTTACTACAGCGTTGTACTGTTACATCTAACAAAAAGCGCTTTTCATTAACAAAATGACCAGATAAAACTTCGGACAATTCCATTAGCGCTGAATTAGGATCTAAATCAGTAAGAAATCCAAGAGTTCCGCGATTAATACCAATAACTTTAATATCATACTGAGCTAAAATATTCGCAGCTCTTAACATATTTCCATCTCCTCCTATAACTATAGCTAAATCTGCATAATTACCTATATGATTCAAATCACCTACAACCGATTTTTGCATATTTAATAAACTAGCCGCATGATGTTCAATGATTACCGTTATCCCTTTATTATACAGCCAACGATATAAAATATCATATGTGTGTATAGCTTGCGGATAACGAGAGTATCCTATAATACCAACGGTACTAAAAATAGAAGAAGTCATGTTATTATGAATCCTTTCTGTTTTGTTGTAATTTTTTTATTCATCACAAATGATATCTTGAATACCTGTTATTCATCCTTATAATAACTGAATTATAAAATATGTAATTAATAAGCAGAGGATAAAATTCATGATAGACAACAATATAAAAAACAATATTAATGAACATATATCACAAGATAAAAAAATAGAAAAAGAAGAATTATTAGAATCTAATTCTACAGCAGATAACATTATTGATCCAAAAAATGATCAAATTGTTAAATTAAAAATCAAATTAGCTCAACTTAAAGAACATGAACGCGATACCATACTACGTCTGACAGCTGAAATAGAAAATATTCGCCGACGTAATGCCCAAGAAATAGAAAAAATCCATAAATTTGGGCTAGAACGGTTCATGTTTGAATTACTACCAGTCATTGATAATTTAGAACGTACATTGAATATTTCGGATCATTCCAATGCTTCATTATCTGCCATAATAGAAGGAATTGAACTAACATTAAAATCATTTTTAGATACTGTATACAAATTAGGACTAGAATCTATACACGAAATTCATGTCCCGTTTAATCCTGAAATACATCAAGCAATATCTATGGTAGAATCCGAGGATCAAAAACCAAATCAAGTATTAACAATTATTCAAAAAGGATACATTCTTAATGGTAGATTAATTCGACCTGCTATGGTTACAGTATCAAGAGCTAAATGCTAAATATTATGTATGTAAAACATTCTATAATAAATCAGAGTTAATTACATGTCTGCTGTATACAGTTGCTAAATAACAATTATACAACAATTGACACCCTAATGGAAAAGTTATCCTATTATATAGGACATAGGTAATTTTATTAAAATTTATATAATTGTAATAACCATTGCATTAAATTAGCGATAAAATATCGATTTTAGATTATTCATGTTATATAATCTTTACGGTATATGATGAACTATTGCTTTAAAAAATTATTTGTTAGTAAAAAATAAGCAAGTATTTAAAACACAAAATAAAAATAATTAAAACTATATAATAACACCATGCAATTATAATATCTAAACACCCTTTAGAACATTTTCAATTTTTATTAAACTTCAACCACCTATTTTAGGTTGCCAATCAATAACCTGTTTATCTTCTTGCATTAAAAACATATTAGCCTTAGAAAAATGCCGACATCCTAAAAACCCATATTGAGCTGATATAGGTGAAGGATGCGATGCAGTTAAAATATGATGTTTTTTTTGACTAATCATATTCCCTTTTCTTTGAGCATATCGCCCCCATAACATAAATATAATTTTTTCTTTATAAACATTAAGTATATGTATTACTTTATTTGTAAATAATTCCCATCCAATATGAGCGTGAGAATGACTTTTTCCTGCTTCAACAGTCAAAATACTATTCAGTAACAATACCCCTTCCTTTGTCCAACTTTTCAAAAACCCATGATTTGGTATAATAAAATTGGGTATATCGGACACGAGTTCTTTATAGATATTCTTTAAAGAAGGAGGTATTAAAACGCCAGGTAACACAGAAAAAGCAAGCCCATGCGCTTGATTTGGTCCATGATAAGGATCTTGTCCTATAATAACAACTTTAACAGATTCAAAACTAGTAAATCGAAATGCATTAAAAATATCTTTTTGTTTTGGATAATAAACAATTCCTTTCTTTTTCTGTTCTTCTAAATAAGATAATATATTATTAAAATATGATAATTTTTTTTCTTCTGATAAAAAATATCGCCAACTCAACTCTTTCATCATATTATTCTAATATCCGAACATTTTTTATTTAAAGTCTCAATATTATTGAATTAATAAAAATTTTTAATATTAAATAAGTATAAATTTAATATGTAATTAAATTTACTTCTAATATTACACAACTTTAATAAACAACGCTTATATTGTAGTGTCATATATAGTTTTAACGTAATCAAATTATTGATATCTAAAGGACAACACATAATACAATTAATAATTCTATGGATACAGGTTATAAATCATTCGCTAATATATTCCTCACAAACTACCGATCTGTTCTATAATTATTTCATATCTATTCAAAACATCTTATTGTACACTAACTAATTCTAATTAGATATCAATTAAATTTGGTTTTACTCACAACTGATATTAATCATGATAAAATACATACGTAATTTTTCTATTATTGCACACATTGATCATGGAAAATCAACATTATCTGATCGATTTATTCAAACTTGTGGAGGATTAAATGTACGTGAAATGACACCTCAAGTATTAGATTCTATGGAATTAGAACGAGAACGTGGCATTACGATAAAATCACAAAACGTAACACTAAATTATACCTCTAAACATGGCCAATCTTATCAATTAAATCTTATTGATACTCCGGGACATGTTGATTTTTCTTATGAAGTGTCCCGGTCTCTAGCAGCATGCGAAGGCGCTGTATTAATAGTAGACGTTACACAAGGAGTGGAAGCACAAACTGTAGCTAATTATCAAATTGCTACAGAAATGAATTTAAAGGTCGTTATAGCATTAAATAAGATCGATTTATCGACGGCAGATCCTATCCGAGTATCTCAAGAAATCAAAAATATTATCGGTATCAATGCAGATAATGCAATACAATGTTCAGCTAAAACTGGTTATGGCATACCAGAATTATTAGAGCGTATAATTTGTGACATTCCACATCCTCAAGGAAATTCGTTTGCTCCTTTGCAAGCACTAATTATTGATTCTTGGTTTAATAAATATTTAGGCATTGTATCATTAGTATGTATTAAAAATGGAAAATTAAATAAAGGCGATATATTACAATCCATGAATACAGGGCAAAAATACACTGTTGATCAAATAGGTATTTTTACTCCAAAACAAGTAAGACGTGAAATGTTGGATTGTGGAGAAGTGGGTTGGTTAGTTTGCTCCAACAAAAATATTATACGTACTCCTGTAGGAGATACATTAACTCTGTCAACTCGTCCCGCAAACAATATATGCCATAGCTTTAAAAAAATACAACCTTACGTTTATGCAGGACTATTTCCTGTAGGCTCTAAAAATAAAAAAATTTTTCATGATGCTCTATTTAAACTTAGTTTAAACGATGCTTCTTTATTTTATGAACCAGAAAGATCAGAGTTTTTAGGTTTAGGTTTTCGTTGTGGATTCCTTGGATTATTACATATGGAAATTATACAAGAAAGATTAAAACGTGAATATTCACTTAATCTAATTGTTACAGCTCCAATGGTAATTTACGAAATATTAACTATTGACAATCAAATAATATATATAGATAGCCCATCAAAACTACTTGCCTTAACAAAAATTAAAGAAATACGCGAACCTATTGTGTTATGTAATATATTACTTCCAAAAAAATATGTTGGAGAAATTATTTCCCTATGTACTAAAAAAAGAGGCACTCAGATTTCCATGAAATATCATGACGATCAGATCATGATAACTTACGAATTACCTATGTCTGAAATAATATTAGATTTTTTTGATCAGATAAAATCTGTATCCCGTGGATATGCCTCATTTGAATATAAATTCAGTCACTTCCAAACATCAAGTATAGTGTGTATAGAAATATTAATTAACAAACAACGTATTGATGCATTATCAATAATCACTCATCAAAGAAAATCTATATCTCGTGGACATGTATTAGTGGAAAAATTACAAAAATTAATACCAAGACAACAATTTGAAATTGTCATCCAAGCAACTATTGGTAAACGAATAATCTCTCGAAATACAATCAAGCAATTACGAAAAAATGTTTTAAAAAAATGTCATGGAGGTGATGTAACTCGAAAGAAAAAATTATTGTATAATCAAAAAGAAGGAAAAAAACGCATGAAAAAAATAGGTAGTATTAATGTACCACACACTGTGTTTCTAGAAATTTTTGATGTCAATAACAACAAAAAAAATAACTAAAGGATTTTATTTAATATGATTAGCACATTTTCTTTGGTCTTGGTAATTATTACGGGAATATCAGGTATCTTCTGGGGAATAAAGCAACTATGTACAATAATATATAATCATAATCAGCAGAAAAAAATATTTTTTAAAAAATCAAATGATATTTATCAACAATCAAAAAATACTTATTCATTAGCAATTTCATATTGTTCAAAAACCTCTGAATTTATATCTTCGCTTTTTCCAATATTATTATTAGTACTTATAATACGATCATTTATTTTTGAACCATTTCGGATACCTTCTGGATCCATGATGCCAACTTTATTAATAGGAGATTTCATTTTAGTAAAAAAATTTGTATATGGTATTAAAAATCCCGTTACTCAGAAAACATTAATTAATACTGGACATCCAAAACGTGGAGATGTAATAGTATTTAAATATCCCAAAAATCCCACGCTAAACTATATTAAACGAGTAATTGGAGAGCCAGGAGACAAAGTCATTTATAATATCATCACTAAACAATTAACAATATATCCTGATCATATCAATAATATTAAGTATATACAACCATTACCCATTACTTACAATAATATTTCCCCTAGTAACTTTATTCAAATATTTAACAGCGATGCAAACGGAAAGGTCAATTCTGCTTTTATCAAAACAAAATCACAAGAAAACAATCTGAATGGTATTCGGTTAATCCAAACTACAGAATCATTCAATGGAATGGAACATAATATTTTAACAATGATACCACCTGGTGATCAAAATCTAATAAAAATATATGATCAACATACAAAACACTTAATATCTGAATGGTTAGTGCCTATAGATGAATATTTTGTAATGGGAGACAATAGAGATAACAGCGCAGATAGTCGTTACTGGGGATTTGTTCCTGAGCGTAATATAGTAGGAAAAGCAATAATAATTTGGATGAATATAAAAAAACAAGAAGGAACATGGCCAATTAGTATACAAATGAATAGAATAGGAAAGATACAATAAGATCAATGTATCTGAAATAGTATATAAATTTAAAATGTTACTTTTACTAGACACGTAAAAAAATAAATAAAAATTTTTATAGTTGATTTTTATTTATTTTTTTACGTTACATGTAATATGTAATCTGTAAAACATTATGTCAGTTGATGCGCTTCAAAAAAAAATTGGTTATATTTTCACTCAATATAATTTATTATTGCAAGCACTAACCCATAGAAGTTCTAGTAATCAACATAACGAAAGATTAGAGTTTTTAGGGGATGCCATATTAAATTATGTAATCGCTAACGTATTATATCATAAATTTCCTTATATTAGCGAAGGGGATATGAGTAGGATGCGGGCGAATTTAGTGTGCGAAAATACCTTAGCAACACTAGCACGAGAATTTAACCTAGGAGATTATTTACAATTAGGACAAGGTGAGCTAAAAAACGGTGGATATCATCGTGAATCTATTTTAGCTAATGCAATAGAAGCAATAATAGGTAGTATATTTTTAGACAGTAATATTCAAACTACTGAAGTATTAATTACTAATTGGTATCAAGTACGTTTAGATCAAATGAATCCTTGTGATAAACAAAAAGATCCAAAAACTCGCCTACAAGAATATATGCAGCATCGTCATTTACCATTACCTATATACTGGGTTAATCAAATAGTTGGAGAGGCACATAATCAAATTTTTACCATAAATTGTCACATTAACGAGTTAGCGCAACCTGTCATTGGATCTGGTTCTAGTCGACGTAGGGCTGAACAAGACGCAGCAAAAAAAACTCTAGAAATATTAGAATGTAACAAAAACAAATGAACTGCTATAATATATTTAGATGCTGACAAATTTAATCAACCAAAAATATATTTTTTTGCTCAACAAATATCTAATAGATATTAAAATTTGTTTATATAAATTATTACACACTTAATTACCACTCTTTTTATTATATCGTAATATACACGTAAACAATAATATCAAATACTACTTGATCCCTAAACCGTTAGAATTTAAATATTTGTATTATAATGAAAGTAAATCGTTAACAATAACATATATCTACACCCACTTGATTATTATTGTCTTTAATAAAACTACCTTGCTTTGTTCTTAATAAAAATAATACCTTTCTAGATTATTCGATCCTATAATATTGGTGATATTATATAAGTATTTATACTAATAAATTTTAAACCCCGTTTAGCAACCAATCATTCAATATAAAAATTTACAAACTTGAAAAATAATAATTATTATATATTATATTCGTACTCAAATAGACTAATTTACAAAGACTAAACTTAAGAGTGTATACATAATGTCTAATTTATTATTAGGAGTAAATATTGATCACATCGCAGCACTACGCAATGCGAGAAATACTGCATATCCCGATCCTATACATGCTGCATTTATTGCAGAACAATCGGGAGCAGATAGTATTACTGTACATCTAAGAGAAGATCGTCGTCATATTACAGATCGCGATGTCAAAATATTACGTAAAACTATACAAACAGCTATGAACTTAGAAATAGCAGCAACAAATGAAATGACTAATATCGCATGTATGTTAAAACCACATTATTGTTGCTTAGTGCCTGAAAGGCGTCAAGAACTGACAACTGAAGGCGGTTTAGATATAATTAACAAATCAAATAAATTACAAAACATAATATGCAAGCTTATTGACTCTGGGATTAGAGTTTCACTATTTATCGATCCTGATGAACAACAAATTAATGCGGCATATAATACAGGGGTGTCCTACATAGAAATACATACCGGTATGTATTCTAATGCTATAGATCAAAAAACTCAAAATTTAGAATATAAACGTATCAAAAAAAGCATACAATACGCTATAGATAACGGTTTAAAAGTCAATGCTGGACATGGCCTCGATTATCACAATGTTCTGCCTATTGCAATGTTACAAGGGATACAAGAATTAAATATAGGACATTCCATAATTAGCCGATCAATGTTCTGTGGATTATCTAAAGCCATTAAAGATATGAAAGCATTATTACAAAAATCAAGACGAGGTTAATAGTGATTCACGGCATTGGTGTAGATATCGTCGATATTATCAAAATTAAAAAAATAATAACGCATAGCGGAGATAAATTAGCTAAACGCATACTTAGTAAATCAGAATGGAAAATATATCAAAACAAAAAACATCCTGTTCGTTTCTTAGCAAAACGTTTTGCTGCAAAAGAAGCAGTAGCTAAGGCATTTGGAACCGGAATAAACCAAGGGGTAACATTTAGTCAAATTGAAATATTCAACGATAAATTAGGAAAACCAATGTTACATCTATTTTCATATACAGCACTATTAGCCAATAAATTATCATTAAAAAAAATGCATATTACCTTGTCTGATACTAATTTATATGCATGCGCGCTCGTAGTATTTGAACGATAAACTAAATAATAATAAAACTATATACATATAGTTATTGCCATTGTATTATTTATACTAATAAAACCTAATAATTTTAGCTAAAAAATTTTAATTAAATATAAATAAAATAGAAATTAACAGTTTTTATAATTAAAAATTATTTTTATTTTATTTTAATAAAATATTTACATTTCATGTATAACAAATTACTCCACAATTGCACAATTATAATATTCTTTTTGTGCATAAAGAAAGTCTATGTATGAAATAGAAGATTTGGATACTATATGGATGCGTCATGCTATTACATTAGCTGCCTATGCTGAAATTATCGGAGAAATATCGGTAGGAGCAGTTTTAATCCAAGACGGTCAACTTATAAGTTGTGGATGGAATTCTTCTATTATATGTCATGATCCTAGCGCTCATGCAGAAATTATAGCATTACGCATAGGAGGAAAAATTTTAGGTAATTATCGCTTATTAGGAACGACTCTTTATGTTACTTTAGAACCATGCATGATGTGTATTGGAGCGATAATTCACGCTCGTATTCATCGATTAGTTTGTGGCGCAAAAAACAAAAAATCTAGACAGACGCCCTGGTTAAAAAATATACTCCATCATCCAATGGTTAATCATCATATATCTTTAACCACCGGGATATTAGAAAAGGAATGTGCTTCACAATTAAATAAATTTTTTAAACGCCGACGCCACACTTCAATTCCATCACTAAAATAGCGCAAAGAATTAAAAATCCAATCAATCTATACAGATAAATATAATTTTTTATTATCGCTTAATCATACATATTTTTATAATAGTAAATTACTTTAATATAATGATACAATCATTAACATGATCATATTTCTAACAATTCATATAAACATATTACGCTTATACAATTTAAAAAATAAAAATAGTTTTTTCACATCATAAACAAAGAAAATATTTAATAATGTAAATATATAAAACAATTAATACAGATATTAACGGAAATATCTATTTATCAAATATAAAATCATTAATTTCATATTTTAATAATACTTTTATAAAAATAAATTTAAGAATAATTCAATTTTGAAAAATAATTAATACATTTGCAATTATTTATTTAATTAAAAAATTATTTAAAATACCACTTTATAGTATATTGTTATTATTTTAACACAAAAACATAGGCGATTATTATGTCAATATATACAAATTATGATACTGAATTATGGGAAATAATGAAGCAAGAAATCTCTCGACAAGAAGAACATATTGAATTAATTGCATCTGAAAATTATGTTAGCCCTCAAGTCATGAAAATACAAGGTTCTCAGCTTACCAATAAATATGCTGAAGGATATCCAGGTAAACGTTACTATGGCGGATGCGAATACGTTGATATGATTGAAAAATTGGGTATTGATCGCGCAAAAAAACTATTTTCTGCAGATTATGCAAATATACAACCACACTCTGGATCCCAAGCTAATTTTTCTGTTTACAACGCCTTATTACAACCTGGGGATACTATTTTAGGTATGCACCTAAACCATGGAGGACATTTAACGCATGGTTCACCAGTAAACTTTTCAGGAAAACTATATAACGCTATATTTTATGGTGTTGATGAAACCGGGTGTATTAATTATGAAGAATTATATAATTTAGCTACAATACATAAGCCAAAAATGATCGTAGGAGGATTTTCTGCATATTCTGGTATTATAAATTGGTCTAAAATGCGTCAAATTGCCGATGTTATTCAAGCATATCTATTTATTGATATAGCTCATGTTGCAGGATTAGTTGCGGCAGGCATATACCCAAATCCACTACCACATGCACATGTAGTAACCGCTACTACTCATAAAACATTAGCAGGGCCAAGAGGTGGTTTAATTTTGGCTAGTGGGGGTGATCCAGAACTGTATAAAAAACTAGATGCTTCGGTCTTCCCTGGTTCACAAGGAGGTCCATTAATGCATGTTATTGCAGCTAAAGCAATTGCCTTAAAAGAAGCAATGGATCCATCTTTTAAGTTATATCAACAAAAAGTCGTTCACCATGCTAAAATAATGGTTAAAGAATTTTTGCTACACAAATTTAAAGTAATTTCTGGTGTAACTCATAATCATCTTTTTTTGTTAGATTTAAGAAACAAAAATATTACCGGACAAGATGCTAGCATAGCCTTAGAACATGCAAACATTATTGTTAACAAAAACAGCATACCTAATGACGGTAGAAATCCTTTCATTGCATCTGGCATACGTATTGGTACACCGGCAATAACCAGGCGTGGTTTAAACGAACACGATGTCAAAAAATTGACTCACTGGATCTGTGATATACTAAACCATATCGATAACAATGAAATTATTTTGTCCACAAAAAATAAAGTCTCACTCATTTGCTCTCAGTATCCTATATATACTTAATATTCTAGAAATAGAATAAATAAAATTCCCACAAATGATATTCTTTTATACGATATAAAAATCATTTTTAACACAAATAGATATTTTTTTATGAATGCTTTGGTTCAATCATCTGGAATAGATGATTGAACCAAAGGTAAAATGGTCCGAATTATCTTTGCATTACCCGCAATTACATTTCCAAATAATAAGTAGTGATCAGTCCCAGTAAAATCAACAATTAAACCCCCCGATTCACGAATAATTAAAGTACCACTAGCCAATTTGTTGTTATTAATATTTTTTAAAAAAATAACAATACATCCATCTACACGTCCAACTGCAACATAAGCTAAATCTAATATAGTCGCCCCAGTATATCGAAAATATATATATTTATTATTGAGTTTATTTAAAAAATTAATAACCACATGTCGTTTTTCATAAACACAAGATATAGCTATAATACCTCCGTTTAAATTCTTAGCAGTACCTACACGAATCCGATAACCATTAAGCTGAGCTCCTTTTCCACGACAAGCGCTAAACAACTCATTGTGAATAGGATCATATATCACCCCTATCTCGATATGCTCTTTAAAAAAGACAGAAATAGATAAAGCAAAAAAAGGAAACTGCTTAATAAAATTAATATCACTATCTATAGATCCAATTATCCAACGAATATTTTCTTTACAACATATATTATCGTTAATATTATGATCTTGCCATGTAGTTACAATAGTATGTAATGGATAAAATTTTCGAATAATTGTCGCTATAATATTAGATGATTTTTCATTTATTTTATAAATCAAATCGTTGATATGATTTGAACATATACTATTTTTATCGAAAAATTCATATTGCTTAACAACAAAATCTCCCGCTTTTCTTATCGCTTGAATAGCGATATTCATCATCGGATGCATAAATCATTCATCCAGTAATTCATCGTAAAAAATTAAAATAAAATATAATGCACATTATACTACATTATGTATCTATTGAACTACGTTTTTTAAACAACATAAATATTATTGTAATACTCATTACATAATGCATTTTAAATATATAATCACTAAAAATCTTTAAAATTTATAAGTAAGAATATTTATTTCAATTTTAAATATATAGTTTATATATAGCCTTAATTATTATAAGGCTTATTTTTATGAAAATCACAAAGTGATATAAAAATAAACAATAACAAAATAATACATATAATATATATATTGATACATAACCATTTATACTTTTATCATTAAAAAATGACTTGTCATTTTCACCAACAGTGTTAGTTTTTAAAAAATTAATTTTTACTATTATTTTAAACAATAAATACCTGAAACATTTATTTTTATATAAATTTTTTCTAAATATTTAAGCATAAGATTTTGTTATATTTTATTTAAAATAGCATCTCTGAAATCGATTAATTTAAATAATTAATAGTATTAACACAACATAATATACATCTATTACAAATTAAATAATTAAATACTTATTCATATAGATTTAAACTAGTCATGTACAAAATAAAAATAAAAACAAGTTTTATTCCTTTATGTAGTAATAAATAATGATTTCATATAGAATAACGCTCTAACACAAAATATACATCCAACTAAAAATGAATATATATTTGCAATATCTAACTAATCCGGCATATACGTAGCAATAATTGCCATAATTTTATTTTCTGCATCAAAACAAATTTTTACTTTTGGAGCATTATTAGATGAAGTTACCAATATATTTTGATTATGCCGCTACTACTCCAGTAGACCCAAGAGTAGTAGAAAAAATGACACAATATCTTACCCTAGACGGTATATTTGGTAACCCATCTTCGCGTTCTCATTATTATGGATGGAAAGCTGAAGAAGCCGTAGATATAGCTCGTAAACAAATTGCTCGATTAATAGGAGCTGAATCAAATGAAATAATTTTTACTTCAGGAGCTACCGAATCAGTAAATTTAGCTATTAAAGGCATAGCTCAAGCTTATCATAAAAAAGGAAACCACATCATTACAAGTATGACAGAACACAAATCAGTCTTAGATACCTGTCAATATCTTGAAAATAAAGGATTTAAAATTACCCGCGTGATTCCACAACCTAACGGATTGATTAATTTTAATCAAATTAGTAATGCTCTACGTGATGAGACAATCTTATTATCTATTATGCATGTAAATAATGAGATTGGTATCATTCAAGATATTACAAAAATTGGTAAATTATGTCGTCTGAACGACATAATTTTTCATGTAGATGCAACACAAAGCGTTGGTAAATTACACATTGATCTATCTGTATTACCGGTAGATTTAATGTCTTTCAATGGACATAAACTATACGGGCCAAAAGGTATCGGTGGCTTATATGTGCGACGAGATAGAAATCCAAAAATTAATATTATCACTCAAATGCATGGCGGAGGACATGAGTTTGGTATACGTTCTGGAACATTACCAGTACATCAAATTATCGGAATGGCCGAAGCATATCGTTTAGCTAAAGAAACTATGACAACAGAAATGATTTATTTAAAAAAAATGAGAAACCGTTTATGGAAAGGGTTACAACAAATTGAAGGGGTGTTAATTAATGGTGATTTAAATCACAGTATAGGTACGTTATTAAACATTAGTTTTAGTCATATCGATGGCGAAACACTAATGATAGCATTAAAAGATTTTGCATTATCCTCTGGTTCTGCTTGCGCCTCTGGTACTTTAAATCCATCACACGTGTTACAAGCTTTAGGAAGAAATAATGAACTAGCATATAATTCAATTAGATTTTCTTTAGGACGATTTACAACTGAAGAAGAAATAGAATATGCTATTCATCATATTGTCGCTACTGTTGTAAAATTAAATGCAATGATAAACGTGTTATAATCTTGTAATATTATAAGATTATAACACGTTTATCATTAAAAACACAATTATTGAAATAAGCAACATATATAAAATTAGAAATTTTATTAATGCTATCTATATATAAATAACAAATAATTTTCAAATTACATCTTCTGTACCTTAAGATTTCTATTTTTATATATTTTATTATTAAATATTTCAAACAACTAATGATTAATTTAAGTATTACTATTTGCATTATTATTTAATATAAATTATAAATGTCTCATGAAAATTAGTTATAAATAATAATCATTACTAATATAAGGATCTTAGTTATATAATTAGATCAATAAAAAATTTTATAAAAACATTATGCATTCTATAATATAGAAACTAAGATGCATTTACTTTAAAATTTAATCTTTCATGCTATTATTAACTATATAGATTTTCTACCAATATACGTTTATACTGAATTTTTTGTATACTCATGCTTGTATAACATTAAAATAAAAAACTGACAGGAGGTTTTATGCTTTTTAAAGAACATACACTATCAATTATAAAACCTGATGCAGTTGCTAAAAACATAATTGGATCTATAATTAATAGGTTTGAGACATCTGGTCTTTCTGTTATAGAAGCTAAGATGCTAAAACTAACATATATACAAGCTTCTGAGTTTTATTCCGAACATCAAAAAAAATCTTTTTTTGAAAGTTTAATAAACTTTATAATTTCTGGGCCAATATTTATACAAATACTAGCAGGTAATAATTCAATACAACGGAACAGAGAAATCATGGGAGCTACTAATCCAAAACATGCATTAGCAGGAACTATTAGATCTGATTATGGTTATGATTGTACCAAAAATGCTATTCATGGATCAGATTCTAAAATATCAGCTATACGTGAGATTCATTATTTCTTTAATACATGAAAATACAGACTTATAGATACTGTATTGCTTACAATAAAAAATTAGATAATTATAGAATTATTTACAGAACAATTTTAAACACTGAAAATCTACTGTTAGTCATGATATTAACATAAAAATAAAAATAAACTCTTTAAAAATATATAAAACCAATAAATTATAATTTAATTAATCTTATGTCGATCCCATCCTAATTAAATATTAAATTAATAATCAATATAAATTTTTTATAAAAAATTAATTATTAGAGATACATTTTATGTGTATAAAAAAAGTTAATTTACTAAATATGAACAAAAAGGAATTAATAATTTTTTTATCTAAATTAGGTGAACAATCTTTCCGTTCTCATCAAATAATGAAATGGATATACCATGACTATTGTGATGATTTCAATCAAATGACAAATTTAAGTAAATCTTTAAAAATAAAATTAAATAAAATAGCAGAAATTCGAGCGCCAATAATTGCAAAAACACAACTATCTTCAGATGGGACGATTAAATGGGCTATGAAAGTTGATCAACAACAAATAGAAACAGTTTACATTCCTGAAAATATGAGAACCACACTATGTATTTCATCTCAAATTGGGTGTCCTTTAGGATGTAGTTTTTGTGGCACAGCAAAACAAGGATTTAACAGAAATCTAGATGTATCTGAAATTATTGGTCAAATTTGGAGAATTTCAAAACTTATTGCTCTAAATAAACACATTAAAACAATAAATAAATCCCCTATCACTAACATAGTGTTTATGGGAATGGGAGAACCATTATTAAATATTATTAATGTTGTGTCAGCAATAAAAATTATGTTGGATAATTTTGGTTTTGGATTTTCAAAACGACATATCACTATCTCAACTGCTGGAGTTGTCCCGGGTATAACAAAACTAAAAACCATGATCGATATACCACTCGCTATATCTCTGCATGCTCCAAATGATCTCATCAGAAATAAGATTATGCCGATTAACAAAAAATATAATATTAGTAGTGTACTAGAAGCAACGCGTAAATATTTAAAAAAAACTAAAGCTAACCGCAGTCGAGTAACAATAGAATATATATTATTAAATCATGTTAATGATGAAATTTTACACGCCCACCAACTAGCTAAAAAACTTAAAGGTATACCATGTAAAATTAATTTAATTCCATGGAATCCAATTCCTAACTCGCAATACACATGCAGCTCACATATTCGTATTCGCGCTTTTCTTAAAGTCTTATTAAAACATAATATAGTAACTATTGTAAGAAAAATAAGAGGCGCGGATATTAACGCTGCTTGTGGGCAATTAACAGGAGAAGTAATTAACCGACTAAATTATAATGTAATTCAGCATAAAACCAACAATACCATTCTTGTTTAAATGTATTTAAACAAGAATGGTATTGTTGGTTTTAAATCCCTATAGCCTAGATGACATTTATTCTCACTATAAATGAAATTTATTATCATAAAAAAATTTAATAGTAACAATGATTTATTTTTTTATATCAACACAGTTAGTAATATAATTTCTGCTTATATTCAGGTCTTTTAATTAAGGAAAATCAATATACTTAAAAAATAAAACTATTTAATATATAAGTAATAATCAATAAATACATCAATGAATAATAATTATATGTATAAATATTACTAATTAGTTTTATAATATAAAACATTGGAGAAATTATGAATAATATCGCGAGCATTATTCGCCGAAAATCTACACGTATTTATATTGGTAATATTCCTATTGGAAATGGAGCGCCTATTGCAGTGCAATCCATGGTCAACACTCGTACTATAAACATAGCAGAAACAGTTAAACAAATCAATGCTCTAAAAAAAGCAGGAGTGGATATTGTTCGGGTATCAATACCTACCATAGACGCAGCTGAAGCCTTTAAAACGATTAAACAGCAAATAGTTGACGTTCCATTAATAGCAGACATTCATTTTGATTATCGCATTGCATTAAAAGCAGCTGAATATGGCGCAGATTGTTTACGTATTAATCCCGGTAATATCGGAAATAACAAACGTATTCGATCTGTAGTACATTGTGCCCAAGATAAGAATATACCTATTCGTATTGGTATAAACTCTGGTTCTCTTGAACGCGATTTACAAAAAAAATATGACGGAAATCCAACAGAGCATGTTCTATTAGAGTCAGCAATGAGACACGTAGATATTTTAGACAAATTAAACTTCCACCAATTTAAAGTCAGTGTCAAATCTTCTGACGTACTAATAACAGTAGAAGCATACCGTATCTTAGCATCTAAAATAGATCAACCATTACATGTAGGTCTTACTGAATCGGGAGCTTTACGTAATGGCACAGTAAAATCTGCAATAGCATTAGGTTTCTTATTGCACGAAGGAATCGGAGATACAATACGTATATCATTAGCCGCAGATCCTATAGAAGAAGTTAAAGTAGCATTTGACATTTTGAGAGTTTTAAAAATTCGTGCTCATGGCATTAATTTTATAGCTTGTCCAGGATGCGCCCGACAAGAATTTAATGTGATCAATGTAGTTGATGCTTTAGAACAAAAAGTAAGCGATATTACAACACCTATGGATGTATCTATTATTGGATGTGTAGTCAATGGGCCAGGAGAAGCATTGAAGTCAACAATTGGTGTCGCCGGAGCACGTAATAAAAGTGGTATATATGAAGATGGTATACGACAACAAAAAAAGTGTGATAATATATCAATCGTCGAAGAATTAGAACGACGTATTAGAACTAAATCTGAATCAATAAATAAAAAAATCTAGCTATTAAATCAAACAGAATAAATAAATAATCAAAGATTAATGTATGATTAAACATAATACAAAAATCCAATCTATTCGTGGCATGCATGATTATTTACCACAAGACATAACTATATGGAAACACGTAGAAAATACATTTACAAGTATATTAAATAGTTATGGATATAAAGAAATCAGATTTCCTATTGTTGAAGACACAAATTTATTCAAACGTTCAATTGGAAACATGACAGATGTAATAGAAAAAGAAATGTATAGTTTTAATGATCGTAATGGTAATAGTTTAACCTTACGCCCGGAAGGAACATCTGGATGCGTTCGAGCAGGTATCGAACACGGACTTTTTTATAAACAAGAACAACGTCTATGGTATCTCGGTCCAATGTTTCGATACGAACGTCCTCAAAAAGGACGTCATAGACAATTTCATCAGTTTAGTGCCGAAGCTTTTGGACAAATAGGACCCGATATAGATGTCGAATTAATTTTAATTACTGCTCGTTGCTGGAAACAATTAGGAATTAACCATCATTTATCCTTAGAATTAAATTCAATCGGTTCATTATCATCTAGGTCAAATTATCGAAAAAAATTAATAACCTTTTTAGAAAAACACTCAAACAATCTAGATCATAATGCTCTGCGTCGTTTATACTCTAATCCCATGCGGATATTAGATACAAAAAATAGCAAAACTAAAGAATTATTACTTCATGCTCCCGTATTAAGTGATTATTTAGATAATGATTCACGTGCTCATTTTTCTGAATTGTGCCAATTATTAGACCTATTAAAAATACCATATACAATTAATCCATATTTGGTACGTGGTTTAGATTATTATAACAAAACAGTTTTTGAATGGGTTACCGATAGATTAGGGGTAAAAAAAACTATCTGTGCTGGCGGCCGTTACGATGAATTAGTACAGGAATTAGGAGGAAATGCAATCCCTGCTGTAGGATTCTCCATAGGATTAGAACGTGTAATTTTGTTAATGCAAGAAACTAATAATGCTTTTTTAGATAAAAATAATATATATATTAATATCGATGTATATTTAGTCAGCTTAGGAGATAATGCTAAAAAATATTCAATATTACTATCTGAACATATTCGTTCAATATTGCCATCTATACGATTAATGGTACACCATGGAAAAAATAATATAAGAAAACAACTTCATACCGCTAACAAATATAAAACACGAACCGTATTAATCATAAATGAAAAAAATTATCTTACAAAAACAGTTATGCTAAAAAATTTACAATTAGGCACTCAAGAAATATTACAACATGATGAAGTCGTTGAGAGATTAAAAAATATATTATGTATAAATCAAACTTAAGTTTGTTAACACAATATCATAATATGTTTAAATTATTAAAAACATTCTATAATCAGACCGTAATATTATATATAATTACTCAGAGAATTAATAAAATTTTTATTATGTCGTCTAATACTAATATTATTATTTATAAATACATGTATTTTGTGGATTAAAAAATGTTCCCTATTATTACATTAATTGGACAAAAAAATGTAGGAAAATCTACTTTATTCAACAAATTAACACATACACACGATGCTTTAATTTCTAATTATCCAGGATTAACTCGAGACCGACAATATGGTTACTTTCAATGCAAACAATTTAAATCTATTTTAATTGATACTGGAAGCATCGATAAGCCGTATCATAGCATAAACACAGAAGATATTCAAAATTATATAACTCATCAAACAATTTCAGCAATAAAAGAAGCCGATATCATATTATTCCTTATGGATAGACAATCTATAGCAACATCTGTAAATTATGATATTGCCAATTTTTTAAAAAAATTAAAAAAACCCATATTCATGGTTATTAATAAAGTTGATGATATTGAATATCATATACATAATATTATGTGGGATTATTATTCTTTTGGTATAAAAAATGTTATCTTTATTTCCGCAATTCATGGAAACGGAATTAATAATTTATTAGAAAATATATCTCTGCTAATTTCAAAGAATATATCTAGCTATGAAAATAATATATCTAGAACTAATTTAAACGAAACTATTCATAAAAACTACATAACTTCATCATCATATAATAAAAAAAATAATCCTACTAACATCACATTAGCTGTTGTAGGACGACCTAACTCCGGAAAATCCACTTTTATTAATTATATTTTAAGAAAAGACCGCATGATAACCTGTAATACACCAGGAACTACTCGAAATTGCATTCATATACCCATTATATACAATAAACAAAAATATACATTAATTGATACAGCAGGAGTACGAAAAAGAAAAAAAATAGACAATATAGCAGAAAAAATTTCTATTTCTAAAACACTCCAAATTATCAAGACCGCACACATCTTGTTATTTATGGGTGACGTAGATCTAGGGATATCTGATCAAGATTTATACTTATTACGATTTATTGTAAATAATGGTAACGCGTTAATAATCATTTTTAATAAATGGGACAAAATTTCCCTAGATCTACGTTATAAAACCAAAGAAGCTCTATACAAAAAAATAAATTTTATTAATTTTAGAAAAATACACTTTATTTCAGCACTGCACGGGGAGGGTATCAAAACATTATTTCAATCAATCAAAGAAACGCATCTACATTCATGTTTTACAAAAACTATTAGCACAACGCGTTTGATTAATATTCTACATAAAGCCATCTCTAAATTTCCTCCTCCACTTCTATATGGTAAAAAAATAAAACCCAAATACATTCACGTTGGCAAACATAATCCATTAACTTTAATAATTCATGGAAATCATGTTACTAAATTACCTAACAGTTACAAACGATATTTAAAAAAATATTTCTACCGTATGTTAAATATTACAGGCGTTTTATTAAACATACAATTTAAAGATGCCATTAATCCATTCATCAACAAATAAAAAATAATATTTTAAATACATAAACATACATATAATCTGTCTATCTACCGATATTCTTCTAAAAGCATTCTAACTAATTAATACCCATTCTTCCCCATATTTTTACTATCTGTTGCTTCCATATAATTTAATTCCAGAACATTACAAGTATACCGTCTAATTTTATTCAACAAAGCAATATTCCCATCTAACTTTCTGGTATATGATGGTATCATGTCTATAATTATATTTTTCCAAGAATCACTATTAATTTTACTATTAAACATCGTTCTTAAAAGTTCTAATATTATTGAAACTACAGTAGATGCTCCCGGAGATGCGCCAAGAAGTGCCGACAAAGTTCCATCATTAGAACTAATCACCTCTGTTCCAAATTGTAATATACCTCTTTCTTCATTATTCCTTTTAATAATTTGCACACGCTGTCCTGCTTTAACTAAAGTCCAATCCGATGAGTTAACTTCAGGATAATATTCTCTAAGCGCATCAATACGTTGCATATCCGACATAATTAATTGACTAATTAAATACCTCAACAAATCAAAATTATCTATCCCAGCTTGAAATATTGGAATTAAATTATGTTTATTTAAAGAATGAAATAAATCTAACCATGATCCATATTTTAAAAATTTACTACTAAAAGTAGCAAACGGACCAAATAATAAAATCTTATTGCCATCCAATATTCTAGTATCTATATGAGGTACCGACATTGGGGGAGCATTAACAGGTGCTTTTCCATATACTTTCGCCAAATGTTGTGCAACTATCTTCTTATTTCTCGTAACTAAAAACTGACCGCCTACCGGAAATCCAGCATACCCCCTAACTTCCGGAACGCCAGAACTTTGCAAAAGACTAATTGATTTCCCTCCAGCCCCTATAAATACATAATTTGAACGAACACACTTTTTTTGACTATGGCATCGATCAATAATATGAATATCCCAAGTTTTATCAAAACTATGTTTTATACGATATACATCATGTTGTAAATATAATTTAAAATTTAAACTTTTTTTCAACTCACTCAATAACTGTTGAGTAAGTGCTCCAAAATTAATATCCGTACCCATCTCCATACGAGTAACCGCTATTTTTTGAGATACATTACGTCCATTAATAATAAGAGGAACCCACTTATGAATTTGCTGAAAATCTTCAGAATACATCATACCACTAAACAAAATACTACTTTGCAATGCTTGAAAACGTTTCTTTAAAAAGGAAACATTCTCTTCTCCCCAAACAAAACTCATATGTGGCACATTGTTAATAAAAGAACTCGGATTATTAAGAGCTTTTGTTTGCACTAAATACGCCCAAAACTGACGCGACATTTCAAAAGCTTCATTAACAGCAACAGCTTTTGAAATGTCAACAGAACAATCTTTATAATTATATTGAGTATAATTAAGTTCGCAAAATGCCGCATGTCCAGTCCCAGCATTGTTCCATACATTAGAACTTTCTCGTGCCGGCTCATCAAGACGTTCATATATATGAATTTTCCAAGTTGGCTCAAGAATTGTCAAAAACATAGCAAAAGTAGTGCTCATAATACCAGCACCAACCAACAATACATCCACAGAAGATTCAATTTTAACCAAGTGATGTTGTTTATTATTCACAACTACAATATTACTCATTTTGTATCACTCAAATAACACTACCTTACCTTAACAACACCATAATCAATATACTGATGATCAATATACCCATAATAAAAACAATAAAAATCATCAATAACATACACATTCGAAACAACACTACTTTAATAATATCACATCTTAATATTTAATTATATACAAACCTTTAAATACAACATAAACCAACGCCAAATCAAATTTAAAAACCACTAAACACAACATACAACCTATTTTTTACCATTAACCAACAAAGATTTACACATAAATATTCTATACAAAAGCATCCACTGCAACAATACTACATAACAATATATACATAATTTCAACAAAATTTATAACCATTAACTTTTAAAAAAACTTATATATTTAAACTTGATTAATTACATAATTCATGATAAAATCTAACCCTGCTAGGGCGTAAGATAAGATAATATCACCCTCTACACTATATAGTGTAGAGGGTGATATTATCTTATCTTACGCCCTAGCAGGGTTAGATTTTATCATGAATTATGTAATTAATCAAGTTTAAATATATAAGTTTTTTTAAAAGTTAATGGTTATAAATTTTGTTGAAATTATGTATATATTGTTATGTAGTATTGTTGCAGTGGATGCTTTTGTATAGAATATTTATGTGTAAATCTTTGTTGGTTAATGGTAAAAAATAGGTTGTATGTTGTGTTTAGTGGTTTTTAAATTTGATTTGGCGTTGGTTTATGTTGTATTTAAAGGTTTGTATATAATTAAATATTAAGATGTGATATTATTAAAGTAGTGTTGTTTCGAATGTGTATGTTATTGATGATTTTTATTGTTTTTATTATGGGTATATTGATCATCAGTATATTGATTATGGTGTTGTTAAGGTAAGGTAGTGTTATTTGAGTGATACAAAATGAGTAATATTGTAGTTGTGAATAATAAACAACATCACTTGGTTAAAATTGAATCTTCTGTGGATGTATTGTTGGTTGGTGCTGGTATTATGAGCACTACTTTTGCTATGTTTTTGACAATTCTTGAGCCAACTTGGAAAATTCATATATATGAACGTCTTGATGAGCCGGCACGAGAAAGTTCTAATGTATGGAACAATGCTGGGACTGGACATGCGGCATTTTGCGAACTTAATTATACTCAATATAATTATAAAGATTGTTCTGTTGACATTTCAAAAGCTGTTGCTGTTAATGAAGCTTTTGAAATGTCAACAGAACAATCTTTATAATTATATTGAGTATAATTAAGTTCGCAAAATGCCGCATGTCCAGTCCCAGCATTGTTCCATACATTAGAACTTTCTCGTGCCGGCTCATCAAGACGTTCATATATATGAATTTTCCAAGTTGGCTCAAGAATTGTCAAAAACATAGCAAAAGTAGTGCTCATAATACCAGCACCAACCAACAATACATCCACAGAAGATTCAATTTTAACCAAGTGATGTTGTTTATTATTCACAACTACAATATTACTCATTTTGTATCACTCAAATAACACTACCTTACCTTAACAACACCATAATCAATATACTGATGATCAATATACCCATAATAAAAACAATAAAAATCATCAATAACATACACATTCGAAACAACACTACTTTAATAATATCACATCTTAATATTTAATTATATACAAACCTTTAAATACAACATAAACCAACGCCAAATCAAATTTAAAAACCACTAAACACAACATACAACCTATTTTTTACCATTAACCAACAAAGATTTACACATAAATATTCTATACAAAAGCATCCACTGCAACAATACTACATAACAATATATACATAATTTCAACAAAATTTATAACCATTAACTTTTAAAAAAACTTATATATTTAAACTTGATTAATTACATAATTCATGATAAAATCTAACCCTGCTAGGGCGTAAGATAAGATAATATCACCCTCTACACTATATAGTGTAGAGGGTGATATTATCTTACTATAGATTATAGTGAATTGATTTTAGTTTTCTAAATTTTGGGTGCTATTGATGTGTGTATTTGAAAATAAGTGTAAACTAACGTGATGGTTTCTTTTGATAAAGAAGCTTTGACTTTTGACGATGTGCTTATTATACCATCTCATTCGAAAGTACTTCCTACGGAGACGGTTCTAGATAGTTTGATAACTAATTCTATTTCTTTGCATATCCCTATTGCGTCTTCGGCTATGGATACGGTAACAGAATCGGGTTTAGCTATTGCTTTAGCGCAAGAAGGTGGCATAGGTTTTATTCATAAAAATATGTCTTTGGAGCAACAAATTAATGAAGTGCGTCGTGTTAAACGTTATGAAAGTGGAATAGTGGCTAATCCACAATGTGTTGCTCCTGATACAACTTTATTACGAGTAAAAGAATTGACCTCTCGTAATGGGTTTGCTGGTTATCCTGTTGTAATAGATACGAATAAACTAGTAGGAATAATCACAGGTCGGGATGTTAGGTTTGCAAGTGATTTATCAAATTATGTTTCTTCTGTTATGACCCCTAAAGAGCGTTTAGTTACAGTATTAGAAAAAGAAAACCGAAAAATAGTACTAAGAAAAATGCATGACAAAAGAGTAGAAAAAATTTTATTAATTGATTCTTTATTTAATCTTAAAGGTATGATCACTGCAAAAGATTTTGAAAAAGCAGAACGAAAACCATATGCATGCAAAGATGATTACGGACGCCTGCGTGTTGGTGCTGCTGTCGGAACAGGAAATGATTGCATAGAACGTGTTATGGGGCTAGTTAATGCCGGGATAGATGTGTTATTAGTTGATTCTTCTCATGGGCATTCAGATGGGGTTTTGAAATGTATTACAGCGATTCGTAAAATATACCCTGATTTACCTGTTGTGGGAGGTAATGTTGTTACTAAAGATGGTGCTTTAGCGTTAGTAGAATCTGGCGTTAGTGCTGTGAAAGTTGGTGTTGGACCTGGTTCTATTTGTACGACCCGTATTGTTACTGGTGTAGGAATTCCTCAAATTACAGCTATTTCTGATGTAGCAGAAGCATTAAAAAATACAGATATTCCGATTATTGCAGATGGGGGTATTAGATTTTCCGGAGATATTGCCAAAGCAATAGCTGCAGGTGCTCATTGTGTTATGATTGGTTCGTTACTGGCGGGAACAGAAGAATCGCCAGGAGATATAGAATTTTATCAAGGTAGGTCTTTTAAAACTTACCGTGGAATGGGTTCTTTAGGAGCTATGAATAAAGGATCTGCTGATCGTTATTTTCAACAACAAGGAAATGATGTTGCTTCTTGTAAATTGGTACCGGAAGGTATAGAGGGACGTGTTCCTTATAAAGGTAAGTTGGAAACTGTTGTGCATCAATTAATGGGAGGTTTACGATCCTGTATGGGTTTAACAGGTTGTATGACTATTCATGATTTAAGAACACAGACTAAATTTGTTCGTGTGAGTTATTCTGGCATACGGGAAAGTCATGTGCATGATGTAATTATAACAAAAGAATCCCCCAATTATCGTTTAAAATAATCATTTATTTGCGTCATGTATGATAATAGTTATAATATTTATTTAATTTAAAAATATGTATTATCAATTAATCATTAATTATTTTAATTAGGTAATAAATGGTTGCTTTAAGTAATAAAATAGATCATAACATAAAATGTAGTGATCATCGTATTTTAGTAATAGATTTTGGATCTCAATATACTCAATTGTTGTTAAGAAGAATCCGTGAGTTAGGTGTATATTCTGAACTTTTTTCCTGGAATATTAGTGAGTCACAAATATATTCATTTAATCCTAGTGGCATTATTCTTTCGGGGGGCCCCCATAGTGTTGCTGATCTGCATTTTCCGTCTATTCCTGAATTCGTATTTCAATTAGGTATACCCATATTTGGCATTTGTTATGGTATGCAGGTTATGTCAAAACAGTTAGGCGGAGAAGTAAAGCATTTAACAACTCAACGTGAGTTTGGTCGTACTCGAATAACACTTGTTACTGAAAGTATTCTGACAAGTGATATGTGTGATTATGTTGATGATATTACAGGTCATTCGGTACTAGATGTGTGGATGAGTCATGGAGATATAGTTACTACTATTCCTCAAGATTTTACTGTTATTGGTATTAATAAATATCAGCAAGTTGCTGTTATGGCTAATGAGGATCGGCGTTTATATGGTGTACAATTTCATCCGGAAGTTACTCACACTAAAAAAGGTAAAAATATCTTAGAACGTTTTGTCATGCGTATTTGTTCTTGCAAATCTTCATGGAAGATAGCTAATATTATTGATAATATTGTTATGGATATTCGTATGAAGGTGGGTAATGATAAAGTAATACTAGGATTTTCAGGTGGAATTGATTCTCTTGTTACAGCTTTATTGTTGCGACGCGCAGTTGGTTGTCAGTTCATTTGTATTTTTGTTGATAATGGGTTATTATTACATCGTGAATTTGATCGAATTAAGGATTTTTGTGATAAAAATTATGATTTAAAAATAATTTATGTGTCAAAAGAACAACTGTTTTTAGATGCTTTAATTGGGATTATTGATCCAGAGGAAAAAAGAAAGATAATTGGAAAAATTTTTACAGAAGTGTTTGAAGAACAAATTCGTAATTTAGTGCCTATAAAATGGTTAGTTCAAGGTACTATATATTCAGATATCATTGAATCTGGTATGTCTTTGTCTTATTTTAAAAATGTAATTAAGTCGCATCATAATGTAGGTTGTTTTTCAGGAATTATGAATGTTAAGTTACTAGAGCCTATAAGAAACTTGTTTAAGGATGAGGTTCGTAGTATTGGATTAGAATTAGGGATCCCTCGCAGTATAGTATATCGTTATCCATTTCCAGGTCCTGGTTTGGCAATTAGAATCTTAGGAGAAGTAAAGAGAGAATATTGTGATATTTTGCGTAAGGTAGATTTTATTTTTATTGAAGAACTTAAGCGTGATAATTTGTATTATAATATTAGTCAAGCTTTTGCAGTTTTCTTGCCAATACATTCAGTAGGTATACAAGGAGATCTACGTAAGTATGAATGGGTAGTTTCTTTGCGTGCAGTAGAAACCATTGATTTTATGACGGCACGTTGGGCTTATCTTCCTTATGAGTTTTTGAATAAAGTATCCAATCGTATTGTTAATGAGGTTGAGGGAATCTCTCGTGTAGTGTATGATATTTCCTCTAAACCTCCGGCTACTATTGAATGGGAATAAATATGCGTACTCTTGTGAAAATTTAAGAAGTTTTTAATAACTTTTGTTGGTTTATGCTATCTGTCTATTGAAGAGTTTGAGATGCGTATATATTTGCGGTGATTAAGAATAAGATATAATTTTTTTATCTATTTATTGTTGACAAAATATTAATAAAATTCAAATTTTTATAAAATATGAGTATCTAAAAATTGTTTATTTATATAAAATTTATAGTATATTAGTGTTTTATGATAAAGCTTTCATATGAGAAATAAAAGGTATATGTAAGTATACTTACATTATGTTGTATAATAAATAGATGGGGTTTTATTAAAAAAGTAATTTTATATGTGGCTTTTATTTTACTTTTTACAGTTACAGGTATTTTGTATTAAATTTTTAATGAATAATAAATTATCTCAGAATTTTATTGATGGTTGGTTAGGAGAGTTGGAGTTAAATTTTGCTTTGCGGAAGGGTCGCAGTGTGCTTACTAAATGTAAACACACTGGTCCTTTTTATGTAAAAAAGAGTTTTTATTCAAAAAATGATAATACCCCACATGTATATTTATTGCATCCTCCTGGTGGATTAGTTGGAGGTGATAAATTGATACTAGATGTTAAATTAGAATCAGGAAGTAGAGCATTATTAACGACACCTGGTTCTTCTAAATTTTATCGTAGTAATGGTATCCGAGCGGTTCAGAAGCATATATTTACATTAGATCGTAATACTGCTTTGGAATGGGTCCCTCAAAGCAGTATTTTTTTTCCTAAAACAAAAGCAAAAATAGATACTACTTTTATCTTAGAACAAGAATCTAAAATAATATCATTTGAAATGTCATGTTTTGTAAATTCATCATTAGGTATTTGTGTATATCCCGAAGAAGTAGATATTTTTTTAAATATTTGTTTGTCTAATTCTGTTGGTTTACAGGAAAGATTGCAGATTAATGAATCGAATTGTATTGTGAAATTAGGTGGATTTAAAATAAGTGCTTTACTTTTTGCAATTCCATCAGATGAAAAAATATTAGATATAGTGCGTAAACTTATTACATCGGTTAAATATTTTCAAGTAGGAGGTGCTACTTTATTAGACAACATTCTTGTAGTGCGATTATTAGGTAATGATAATCAATGTTTAAAAAAATTGCTTTGTAATATTTGGTATACTATACGTCCTTTTGTAATAGGAAGAAAAATGGTGCTACCTCGTATTTGGTTGACATAAGTAGAGAACTTATAAATGAAGCTATTACCCCGTGAAAAAGACAAATTATTATTATTTACAGCGGCATTGTTAGCAGAGAGGCGTCGTAATCGAGGTTTAAAATTAAATTATCCAGAAGCAATAGCGTTGATTAGTTCTGTAATTTTAGAAGGAGCGCGTGAAGGAAAAAATGTTGCTGAATTAATGGATATAGGCAGGAATATATTAACCAGAGACGAAGTCATGGTGGGAGTGCCTGAAATGATTACTAATGTACAAGTAGAAGCTACCTTTATTGATGGCACCAAATTGGTTACAATACATGACCCGATAATTTAAGAACAATTAAATGAGTATGTTTTATCATGATACCAGGTGAATTATTTATTTCTGATGGGGATATAGAATTGAATGTTGGACGACAGCGGGTATTAGTAACTGTTGTTAATTATGGAGATAGACCGATACAGATTGGTTCCCATTTTCATTTTTATGAAGTTAATACTGCTTTAAAATTTAATAGAGTTATTGTTCGTGGGTTTCGTTTAAATATTCCGTCTGGTACAGCAATTCGTTTTGAGCCAGGGCAGTCTAGAACTGTAGATCTTGTAAAATATGCAGGTGTATGTAAAATTTATGGATTTTGTAAAGCTATTATGGGTAAATTGGATTAATTATGAGTAGTATATTATCTAGACATGAGTATGCTTCTTTATTCGGACCAACTATAGGTGATTCGGTGCGATTAGCTGATACCGAATTGTGGATAAAAGTAGAAAAAGATTTTACTGTATATGGAGAAGAAGTAAAATTTGGAGGAGGTAAAGTTATACGAGATGGTATGGGTCAAGGGCAAATGAGTAGTAAAGATTGTGTTGATTTAGTATTAACTAATGTAATAATTATTGATTATTGGGGGATAGTAAAAGCAGATATTGGTATAAATAATGGTCGTATAACAGGTATTGGTAAATCGGGAAATCCAGATGTACAGCCAGATGTGACAATATTTATTGGACCTGGTACAGATGTAATATCGGCAGAAGGTAAAATAGTTACTGCCGGAGGTATTGACTCTCACATTCATTTTATTTGTCCTCAACAAGTAGAAGAAGGATTATGTTCTGGAATTACTACATTTATTGGAGGAGGTACTGGACCAACAACAGGAAGTAATGCAACAACTTGTACCCCAGGTCCTTGGTTTTTATCTCGTATGCTACAGGTAGCAGATTCCTTGCCTGTTAATGTCGGACTTACTGGTAAAGGTAGCGCCTCTTTACCTATGGCTTTAGAAGAGCAAATAATTGCTGGGGCTATTGGTTTAAAGATTCACGAAGATTGGGGGGCAACACCTGCAGCTATTGATTGTTGTTTAAATGTAGCCGATAATTTTGATGTTCAAGTTTCTATACATACTGACACTTTAAACGAATCAGGATTTGTTGAAGATACGTTATCTGCGATTAAAGGAAGAACAATACATGCTTATCATACTGAAGGTGCAGGTGGCGGACATTCACCAGATATCATACGAATATGCGGATTTAATAACGTATTACCATCATCTACTAATCCTACTATGCCTTATACTATTAATACAATAGATGAACATTTAGATATGATGATGGTTTGTCATAATCTTAATCCTAATCTTCCTGAAGATATGGCGTTTTCAGAATCTAGAATTCGTAAAGAGACAATCGCTGCTGAAGATATTTTACATGATCTTGGAGCTTTATCTATGATTTCTTCTGATTCTCAAGCCATGGGGCGAGTTGGAGAAGTTATTCTACGTACTTGGCAAACAGCTCATAAGATGAAATTACAAAGGGGTTCATTATCAGGTGATGACAAATATAATGATAATATTCGTGTAAAACGGTATATTGCTAAATATACAATTAATCCAGCAATAACCCATGGTATTTCTCATGAGGTTGGTTCCATTGAAACAGGAAAATTAGCAGATTTAGTGTTATGGTCTCCTGTTTTTTTTGGAGTTAAACCAGAAATGATAATTAAAGGCGGTATGATTAATTCTGCAACTATGGGAGATCCTAATGCTTCTATACCCACTCCACAACCAGTACATTATCGATTAATGTTTGGAGCACATGGTAATGCAAGACATGCGACACGAATGACGTTTGTGTCTAAAGTTGCTTATCATTCAGAATTAATAAATCGTTTAAAGTTGACTAGTTTAATTGGCGAAGCTTATAAGTGCAGAGATATTCAAAAAAAACATATGATTAATAATTCCTGGCAACCAATGATTGAGGTAGATCCTCAGACTTACCAAGTACGTGCAAATGGAGAATTATTAACTTGTGAACCTTCATATTCATTGCCTATGTCGCAACGTTATTTTTTATTTTAGTGTGCAATAGCGTTATGTACTTGAATATATATATATTCATAAAATTTAATATTATTTTTATTAATTGTTTAAAAATTAATTTTTTATTCTGATAGTATCAGTAATTGCTATGAGCTACTATATATTATTATAGTAATAAAATATATAGTTATATGCGTGGTTTACAATATTTAGTTACATTTAATTATATTTTATGGTTGTGTTCTACGATTAAATTTATAGATTCAAGATATGTAATAGATACAATTTTTCAAGTTTATTTAGATAGATTCTTGTTGTTATATAATAAAGCATTAATTGCTACATTTTTATATTTTGTTTATCTTGTAGCTGGATAAATATACGTATTCATAACATTATAATAATAAGTTGTGTATATGTGTATTATTATATTTAATAATCATTGAAAAATTTAAGAAATATTTATATAAATAATTTATGAATATATTGTCCTAATTGTATTATGTGTGTTACTCAGAACGAAAATTCATTATTATCTTTAATGCAGTTGATTAGTTCTAATTTTCCTTTAGGAGGATTTGCTTATTCACGAGGTTTAGAGTGGGCTGTAGAGTGTAATTGGGTAAATTCTGTAGAAACCTTTTCTGAATGGCAAAAACAATGGATTGATGGGCCATTAATTTATTTAGAGTGGCCTATGCTTAAGCGTTGCTATTATTATACTCAAATTAGAGACGAAGTTAGGTTTTTTCAATGTGTATTAAGAATTTTGTCATATCGTGATACTCGTGAGTTTAGGTTAGAAGAAAACCAACGCGGACAAGCAATGACAAAATTAATATTGCAGTGGTACCCACTTACTCGTGATGATATTTGGTTATCAGCTTTAGAGCGTAGCGGTTTGGCGTCTATAGCATGGTTAGGATGTATGTGGGGCATTCCTTTAAGAGATTTAGCGCTGGGATATGCATATAATATGTTAGAATCTTCTATAATGGCAGGATTGAAATTGATACCTTTTGGACAAAGAGCTGCTCAAAAGTTGTTAAGATATTTAATGGAATTTTTTCCAAATGCTTGGAATAAGGCGGATATGATCATGGATCATGAATTAGGAAGTAGTTTTCTATTACAATCTATAGCGTCTTCTTGTCATGAAACACAGTACTCACGATTATTTCGTTCTTAAAAATACTTGATTTGACTAAACATATAGCATATATATATGCTATATGTTTATTAATTTTAATTAAAGGGATATGTTTTGTTACGTAAAAAATATACTCAACCATTTCGTATAGGTGTAGGTGGTCCAGTAGGAACAGGTAAAACTGCATTACTTGAAGTCTTATGTAAAAAAATGAAAGATAATTATCAATTAGCAGTGGTAACCAATGATATCTATACTAAAGAAGATCAACGTATTTTAATAGATGCAAACGCTTTATCGGCTGATCGTATTATTGGTGTAGAAACTGGAGGATGCCCTCATGCTGCTATTCGTGAAGATGCCTCCATTAATTTATTAGCTATAGAAGAACTAACATATAGATTTAAGAATTTAGATATTATTTTTATTGAAAGCGGTGGAGATAATTTGAGCGCTACGTTTAGTCCTGAATTATCGGATTTAAATTTATATGTTATTGACGTAGCTGCAGGTGATAAAATACCTCGAAAAGGAGGTCCAGGTATAACACGTTCTGATTTTTTAATAATTAATAAAATTGATTTGGCTTCGTACGTAGGGGCGTCTTTAGAAATTATGGCTAGAGATACTAATTTTATGAGAAAGGGATTGCCATGGTCTTTTACTAATTTAAAAATAGGTCATGGGGTACAATTTGTTGTGGATTTTATTTTAGAGAAGCGGTTATCTTTGTTAATTTAAATTATATAGGGTTTTGATAAATAATAATAATAATTTTTTATGGGTAGGCAATGTAAAATTAGTTAGTTTTATTTTAATAAAGGTTAGTTGTAAATATTGTATTTTTATTTAAATAATTATAATTTATTGTTTGATACAATGGAGCAATTCCTATCGTTGTTTTTATTATAATTCCAGGCATTTATAGAAGCATATATTAACCTGATAAATAATATCATAAAACTGATGAATAATACCCATTTAGTAATACGTACTTTTGTTTTCTTTTTTTTCATACAAATAACTAGTATCTTTATTTCAAGAGTTACAAAATAATATAATTTAATATAATTGTCATAAATTTTTGTGTAAATATATATAGTTTGTTAAATAAAATTATTTTTATTAAACAAACTTAGGAGTTGTATAAATCAGTGATTATTACCAAAGTTGTATTAAATATAAGAACATCATATCATAAACAATATTTTTATATTGTTTATGATATGATGTTCTTATATTTTTAAGATAATTATTTGTTCAAATAGTCAATAATATCCAGTCAAATTATATTATATGTCTTAAATATTAAGATTTGATTTATGTTATATATAGAAAATAAATGATGTAATCAATTTTTGTATAGGTTCCCATATTATCATTATTATTCTACAAATATCAATTAAATAATATTTTATATTTATTTTCATAAATTTATGAATATTATTATAAATGGTAATTAGAAAGTACAACTTTTCAGATTTGAAAATTTACTTTCATGGAGAATAAAATTGATATGAAAATAGTTGAGATTAGGCATCCATTAGTTCAACACAAATTAGGACTGATGCGTATTTGTGATATTAGTACTAAACGTTTTAGAGAGTTATCTGCAGAATTAGGAAGTTTATTAACTTATGTAGCTACTGATGATTTAGAAGTAGAAATAGTAACTATTAAAGGATGGTGTGGATTAGTAAAAATTGCGCGTATTAAAGGCAAAAAAATAACAGTAGTGCCAATCTTAAGAGCTGGACTAGGTATGATGAATGGTGTATTGAAGCATCTTCCAAGTGCACGTATTAGTATAATAGGGATTTATCGTAATGAAATTACTCTTGAGCCGATTCCGTATTTTCATAAATTAGTTTCTAATATAAATGAACGTATGGCAATGGTGTTAGATCCTATGCTGGCTACTGGTGGATCAATAATTGCTACTATTGATTTATTAAAAAAATTTGGATGTAATAATATAAAAGTTTTGTCGATAGTAGCAGCTCCGGAGGGCATTGAAGCCTTGGAAAAAAAACATCCAGATATTGAATTATATTTAGCTTCTGTAGATCAAAAAATTAACAAACATGGTTACATTATTCCAGGATTTGGAGATGCTGGTGATAAAACATTTGGAACTAAATAATGTATAATTTTTTATGTAATTAAAAATTATTTATTTAATATAAATATATATATTTTTATTAACAAATAAATTCAGTATGTTATTTATGACAAATGTTTATATTATGAACGTATATATATTATTAACAATTATTAAATATTAATGGTATTGATTTTTATATACTAAAGTAGTACTGTTGGTATAGCTTATATCGGGGTTATATGAAAAATTATTTACTTTATGTTATTATTTGATTATTTAGATAACGTAATATAATTTGGTCATGCTCAACAGGTTTAAAATGTGCAAATACTTGTTCTACAGAGCCGGTGGCATCTATTATAAAACTAACACGATGTACTCCATTATATATTTTCCCCATAAATTTTTTTTCTCCCCATGCTCCAAATTTCTTCGTAACTTTGTAGTGTTCATCAGAAAGTAAAGTAAAACGTAACATTTCTTTTTCATGAAATTTTAAAAGTTTTTCTGGTTTATCGTTGCTAATTCCAATTATTTCTACGTCTAATTTCCTAAATATATCGATATTGTCTCTTAATTTACATGCTTGTATGGTACATCCTGGTGTCATAGCTTTAGGATAAAAGTAAATAAGAACTTTTTTTCCTATAAAAAAACAAAGATCGACTAAAATACCATCTTGATCAGGTAAAATAAAGTGAGGTGCTTTATCTCCAGGTTGCAATAATGTCATAGTAATATATTCCATTGAATAATTAATAAATTTTTAAAATTGATTACACTTTAATACTACTTTAAAATTTTGTATATAATATAATTAAATTATTTAAAAGAGTTTCATATCTACATATGATGGTATTTAAAAAATTACCATAAAAATAACAGAGGATTGTTTTAAATGACTATTTAGTATTGGATATATCCTTAACGAATAATAATTTACTTAATAATCAAAAATATAATGAAAATAATTTTTAATTCATTTAAAATTATTAAACAATGGTAAATAATATGTATATTCATAAATAAGTATAACTATAATATGTAACTATAAAAATTGTAATATTACTTTCTATTCAAATGAAATTAAATAAGTTTATGTTTGCTCTTGTTTAGTCAGGTCTTATTAAATGTAAAAAACCTTGTATATTAAGTTTATTGGAGATGATAATTCATGTTTACTGGAAGTATAGTTGCTTTAATAACCCCAATGGATTTAAAAGGTTCCGTAGATTGGATAAGTTTGAAAAAGCTTGTTGATTATCATGTAATCAGTGGTACATCAGCTATTGTTTCTGTCGGAACGACAGGGGAAATGTCCGGGCTTACACAGGAAGAACATGTTGACGTGGTCATGAAAACTTTAGAGTTTAGTGATGGTAGGTTGCCAATTATAGCGGGTACGGGCGCAAATTCGACAGCAGAAGCTGTTTTATTAACTAATAAATTTAATAATAGCGATATAGCGGCTTGTTTAAGTGTAACACCCTATTATAATCGTCCTAATCAAGAAGGGTTATTTCAGCATTTTAAAGCTATTTCAGAAAGCACAGAATTACCACAGATATTATATAATGTTCCGTTGCGTACTGGCTGTGATATGGTGCCGAGTACTGTTTCTCGTTTATCCAAGATAAAAAATATAATTGGGATTAAAGAGGCGACAGGAAATTTAAACAGAGTTAATCAATTAAAACAGCTGGTTCATGAAGATTTTATTTTATTAAGTGGAGATGACTTAAGCGCATTAGATTTTATAAAACTGGGAGGAGTTGGGGTAATTTCTGTTACTGCTAATATTGCTGCAAAAGAAATGGCTGATTTATGTAAATTAGCAAACAAAAAAGATTTTTTAAATGCACAACACATTAATCAACGCTTGATGCCTGTGCATCAAGCGTTATTTATTGATTCTAATCCTATACCAGTAAAATGGGCTTGTAAAGAATTAGGATTAATTTCATGTGATACTTTACGTTTACCTATGACTTATTTATCTAAAGTAGATCGTCATGTGTTAAAGAAGGCTTTAATAGATTCAGAATTATTTTATACTTAATATAGTCATAAGTAATTATTTATATAAGGGTTGTAATGTTAACTTTTTTAGAGATTTTATGTGTGATATTTCTGTCGGCTTGTTGTTCTTCTGAAATATTATATAAGGAAAATCGTTGTAAACTTAGTGGGAATTTAGAGTATTTAGATACTGTAGCTTTATTAGAATTAAATTTACCAGAAGATTTAGATATTTTATTGCCTGTATCATATGATGATTATGTTATTCCAAAAATTAGTAATGTTAATGATGCTAATACTCAAAAAATAGGTAAAAAGTTAAATATATGCCCTCCTCCTGTAGTATTTCTTACAGAAACAACGCATACATCTTGTTTAATTAATGCTGAGGATTGATTAAATTGGAATACATCAAAAAATTTTTGTCATATTATTTATGTTTGAGTATATAGAAATATATATAGGTATTATGAAAATTACATTAAAGTACGTATAACAAATAATATTTTTTATATTTATTGTCGATATAGAAGTAAATCTTCTATTATTTTTTGATATATAGAGCTAAGTAATTTTAAATCTGCTAAGTCAATATATTCGTTGACTTTATGGATAGTATGATTACGTGCGCCTAATTCTATAACTTCTGCTCCCATTTTAGCTATAAAACGCCCATCAGAAGTGCCTCCTGTAGTTTCTAAACAAGGCTCAAGTTTTTGATAATATTTAATAGCATTGACTACAACATTAGTTAATTTTCCTGGATTGCTAAAATAAGGTTCTGCAGAAAGTTTCCAATCAATATTATAAGTTAAAGAATGATATTCAAGTATTTTTTTTATACATTTTTTAATATCTTCAATAGAAGATTTATTATTAAAGCGAAAATTAAAGTCTAATGTAATTGTATGCGGTATAATATTATTATTTACGTTGTTATTTGTGTAAATATTGGTAATTTGCATAGTAGTAGGAGGAAAGAATATATTTTTATCTTGATCCCATGTAGTATTTAGGAACTCTGATAATGTTGGAATAACTAAATGTATTGGGTTTTTTGAGAATTGAGGATACGCTACGTGTCCTTGCGATCCATATATTGTTAATTTTCCTATAAGTGACCCACGTCTTCCATTTTTTATAACATCTCCTATTTGATGTTGACTAGATGGTTCGCCTACTATGCAATAATCTATATGTTCGTTGCGTATTGTTAAAGATTCTACAACTTTTGTAGTTCCATTGATTCCAGTTCCTTCTTCGTCAGAGGTAATAAGAAATGCGAGGCGACCTTGATAATTAGGATGTGTGTTTATAAAATTATCAGAAGCAACTAACATAGCAGCTAACGCGCCTTTCATATCTACCGCGCCTCGTCCGTGCAACGCATTATCATGTATTATTCCTGAGAATGGGGGATAATTCCAGGATTGTAGGTTTCCAGGGTCTACCACATCAGTATGCCCAAGAAATAATAATGTGTGTTGTTGTTGTTGTTTTTTATCGCCATGATACGCCCAAATATTAAAAGTATCATCAAATTGCATGAGTTCTATATTAAAGTTTAATTTTTGTAAATAATCTATAATTATTTCATGGCAACTATTGTTTCTTGGATATACTGATGGTTGTTTAATTAATTTTTGAGCTAACATTTCTAGCTTAGAAAAATTCATATTGTATGGTCCTATTTATAGTTATAGATTAAAAGTATTTTAAGTTTAATCACTACATATCTGACATTATAAACTAATATGTCCAAATATTGATTTGGACATATTAGTTTAATTACATATGCTATATAAATTAAAGTACTAATATATTTTGTGCATAAAAATTTTATGATTATTTATTTATTAGCAAATTTATTTAATAATTTATATGATTTTTCAATTATGTAATCTACAGTAAAGTTAAAAAATTTAAATAGTTGATTTGATGGGGCTGATTTTCCAAATGTATTCATACCTATTATTTCACCGTGTAATCCAACATATTTGTACCAATAATCACTACTACTAGCTTCAATAGCTAGTCTACTAATTATTGTATTCGGCAATACGTGTTCACGGTATGATGTGTTTTGTCGATCAAATATGTTAGTAGAAGGTAAGGAAACAACTCGTACTTTATATCCTTCATTAGTTAGGTGGCGATATGAATTTATAGCTAGTATTATTTCTGATCCGGTAGCAATTATAATTAATTCAGGTACTCCTTGACAATCTTTAAGAATGTACCCTCCTCGAACAATATTGTTAATTTGTGCTGATGTGCGTTCTTGTTGTATAAGATTTTGTCTAGATAAAACTAATGCAGTTGGGCCATGATGTTCAATTGCAGCTTTCCAAGCCACTGCTGTTTCTACTTGATCACAGGGACGCCATACTGTTAAATTTGGAGTCATACGCAAATTTGATAATTGTTCTATAGGTTGATGAGTCGGACCATCTTCTCCTAATCCAATAGAATCATGAGTATAAATCATAATATGATGACTATTCATTAATGCCGCCATACGAACTGCATTACGCGCGTATTCAACAAATGTTAAAAATGTAGCAGTATAGGGTAAAAAAGCTCCATAATTAGCAATACCATTAGCAATTGCAGTCATACCGAATTCTCGTACACCGTAATGAATATAATTACCAGCATTATTTTTCATGACAGAAGAAGATTGTGACCAAGTTGTTAAATTACTGGGTGTTAAATCTGCAGATCCGCCAAAAAGCTCAGGTAGTTTTTTGGAAAAAGATTCAATTGTAATTTGAGAAGCTTGACGTGTAGCAATATTTTGAGGGTTCATTTGTAAGTTTTCAATAAATTTTTGTGTTTTCTTGTGCCAATCATTAGGTAGTTTTCGCTGTATTCGTCTTATTAATTCTTTTGCTAAATCAGGATAAGTTAGTGTGTATTGATAAAATAGTTTCTTCCAAGCGTCTTCTTTCTCTTGACCTATTATTTTAGCATTCCACAATTTATATATTTTTTTAGGTATAACAAATGGAGGTTCATTCCAATGAAGCATTTTTCGCGTAGCAGCTACCTCTTCTTGTCCTAGCGGAGCACCATGCGCACTGTGTGTCCCACTTTTATTTGGCGACCCAAAGGCAATAATAGTGTTACATATTAATAGTGATGGTTTATTTAATATGGATTTAGCTTGGTCAATTGCAATTTTAATAGAATCTCTATTATGTCCGTTTATATTACGTATTACATTCCATCCATAGGATTCAAAGCGCATAGCAGTATCATCCGTGAACCATTCTGTTACATCACCATCTATAGAAATACCATTGTTATCATAAAACATAATTAGTTTATTTAGTTTCATAGTTCCAGCTAACGAGCAAGCTTCATGAGAAATACCTTCCATCATGCATCCGTCTCCTAAAAATACATAAGTATAATGATCAATGATATTAAATTGTATACGATTAAATTGAGCCGCTAGTGTCCGCTCGGCAATTGCTAATCCTACAGCATTAGCTAGGCCTTGTCCTAATGGTCCTGTCGTAACTTCTACTCCATCAGTATGTCTATATTCTGGATGTCCAGGCGTTTTAGAATTTAATTGTCTAAAACTTTTTAGATCTTCTATAGATATGGAGTATCCAGTTAAATGCAGTATGCTATATAATAACATTGATCCGTGTCCATTAGACAGAACAAATCTATCTCGATTAATCCAATTTGGGTTGCTTGGATTATGATTTATGTAATCCCTCCATAATACTTCTGCAATATCAGCCATACCCATGGGACAACCAGGGTGTCCTGAATTAGCCTGTTGTATAGCATCTATGCTTAGTATACGTATAGCATTAGCTAATATTTTATTTGTTAACATAAAGCGTTTTCCTAATATTTAATTTTTAATTAAAAGGATTATTAAAATAAATTGTCTCTTTATAGAGAATTGTCGAGTGCACTGAATAATTTTTATATAGCCATGTTATTTATATTATATTTTAAAAACGAATGATATAAAAATAGGTTTATTAAATATTTTATCTACGAGAGAAAATAAAAATATTTAGGAATTTGTATATTTAAGACTAATGTTTTAGTAATTATTGAAAAATAATTACATAATTATATATAATCGTATTTATGGTTTGCTTATCTGCATGATAGTTAACTAACATTGATAATTAATCATATGATAGTAATATTGTTTATAGCAAGAATAATTTTTATTATTTTACACATAATGGCATAATTATGAATATATTATTTTATTTGATAAATATATTGATAGTATTCATTGTAAATAATATTTAAAAATATATGAATTAAAATATATATTTTATTTTGATATATACAGTTTTTTAATTAAAAGGAAGTAATTTCATTCAATGAAATTAGATATTATTGTTATTTTAATTTTTATGTGATTTTAATATCTTTTTGAAAATTAGATCAAATAATTAATAGTAATATACGATTTATCTGTGTTTTTTTATGATTTATTTTAATTAATTTATCATATTTTTATTGTTGTTTATTTGTTGTAAATGATGTCATTTTTTATGTCGGTAGATATGTATCTAGATATTTTATAAAAAATTTTAGTGTTTATATTTATTATTAATTTGTTAATTATGTAAGTACATATTATTTATTTTTTAGCAAGAATAGATTATCTTTAAGTAATATGTAATAGATAGAGAGACATTGATTTTAAAATAAGAGATGAATGAACGATAATAGCATTACGTAAATTGTGATAGTTAATTTTTTATATTAGGTTTTTGTTTACGTTTAGGCTATGTGTTATATAGCTATATGGAGGGATCTTGAATTATTTGATTGATTAATTACCGTTTAGTATGGAGCAATCATAGTGAGATAGCGATAATGATTTCCTGACCCTGTATGATTGATGATTTGAGTTGTGTGTATTTATATTATTTATAAAAATAGTAAAAGTTCAATAGCATTGTAGAATTAAATTAAAGAGTTATTAATTTTTTAGATCGAATAAGAGTATATTGGGTTGTGTATATATTGTTATAATAAATGAGGTGATAATTTGAGATGAGTAGAATAAAAGATGCAGTTTATGTTTGATATTCAATAATTACTTTTTTAAGTAATAGTTTAAATATTATGTAATGAATACATCCATTAGTGCTCAAATAATTTTTTAATTAAATTTAAGATAGGTATTTTTAGTTTAAAACGAGTGATTTATACATATAAAAAACCCAATTATATAATGGATTTTATATAGAGATAATAATACTTAGATATTTTGTTCTAATAAATAAAGTATTTGATTTGAATTTTAATTATATAATTTTTATTTATATATAAATATATGTATATATAATTATTTCAAGTTTTTATTGTATTAATGAAGAAAATTTTTAGTTTTTGTGTAGAATCATTTTAATTATCGGTTCTGTTATGAAATGACTGTTTGATTTATTTTAAAAATAAATATATAGAAATATTTTATGTTTTATTGTACATTAATAATCATTTCATTATTGTAGTAGTTTATTTTTATAAATATATAAAAAATATAAACTTTTATTAATTAATAAATTATTAATTATAAATTAATTCTATTTTATTAAAAAATATTGTTTGTATATTAGTAATTGATTAATTATTTTTTAAGTAAATATATATTTATACACGATCTATTTCACAAACGTATACATTATATATCATATTTCTCTGGAATAAAAGAAAATTTATTTTAATAATCGTGTTTATATTTGGATACATATGATTATTGCACGTATTTTTTTAAAAACAATTAGAGCAACAGTGTTGTTGTACTGCATTTTTTATGCTTCAGTTTTTGGAACTGTTTTATTAAATAGTTCGTATGACGTGTCTAGAGAGTTGTTTTTAGAGATTAATTCTAATTTTATTAAATATTGGAAGGATAAAAACCCCGAAGACACATTAATTATTCGGCAGTCTCATGCAGGATCTACCAGGCAAGCTATGGCTATCTTACAAGGATTGCGAGCAGATGTAGTTACTTATAATCAGGTAATAGATGTACAAATTTTACACGATCGTGGGAAATTAATTCCTGAAGACTGGCAAGATCGATTACCTAATCGTAGTTCGCCATTTTATTCAACTATGGTTTTTTTGGTAAGACAAGGCAATCCAAAAGGAATTTATAATTGGCATGATTTAACTAATGAGGGGGTGAAGATAGTATTTCCTAATCCTAAAACTTCTGGAAATGGCCGTTATACTTATTTAGCTGCTTGGAATGTATTTTTTAAAAACAGTAATGAAAATATAGAGCAAACTAGATTTTGGATGCAAAAGTTTTTACAAAATGTAGTAGTATTTGATACTGGAGGACGTGCCGCTACTTCTACTTTTATTGATCGAAATCAAGGGGATGTATTAATTAATTTTGAATCTGAAGCAAAATTAGTACAGAAGCAACATGGATCTGATAACTATGATATTGTAATACCTAAACCTAATATTTTGGTGGAATTTCCAGTGACTTGGATAGATAGAAATGTTCTCCGAAATGGAACTGAAAATGTAGCACAAGCTTATTTAAATTATCTGTATACTCCTTCAGCGCAAAAGATTATCACTAAGTTTGGGTATCGTGTAAATACAATGGATGTTATTCCAATGTATCAGGATGGATCTGTTGAGAATCAATTATTTAGGATAGAAGATCAGTATGGTAATTGGAATATTCTTATGGAGACACATTTTAGGCGTGGAGGTGAATTGGATAAATTATTATCAGTAGGACATCGTTGATGTTATTTTTTTCAGTTAAATATGTGTTGCCTGGATTTGGCATAGCTCTTGGCAGCAGTTTATTGTTTGTTTGCTTGATTTTATTATTACCTTTGAGTGCATTAGTAATGCAATTATCTCAAATGAGTGTTTATCAATATTGGGATATAATTACAGATCCAGCATTATTAGTCTCCTATAAAATTACCTTATTATCTGCTGGATTAGCAACATTATTTAACGCTGTATTTGGTATGCTGGTATCGTGGGTAATAACTAGATACAGATTTCCTGGTAAGAAATTATTAGATGCATTAATAGATTTACCTTTTGCTTTACCTACTGCAGTAGCAGGATTGACTTTAGCAACATTATTTTCAACATCAGGTTGGTATGGCAGTTGGTTATCTCGAGTAGGTATTACAGTATCATATACGTGGATAGGCATATCTATTGCTATGATTTTTACAAGTATTCCATTTGTAGTACGTACGGTACAGCCAGTATTAGAAGAGTTTTCCGAAGAATATGAAGAAGTAGCAAAGACTCTTGGCGCTGATTATTGGCAAATCTTTTATAATATAATTTTTCCGGAATTGGCGCCAGCTTGGTTATCTGGTGTGGTGTTATCTTTTATCCGAAGCTTAGGTGAATTTGGAGCAGTCATTTTCATTGCTGGAAATATTGCATGGAAGAATGAGGTGATATCTTTAATTATTTTTATTCGTTTACAAGAATTTGATTACCCAGCAGCTAGTGCTATTGCTTCTGTAATTTTGATGATTTCTTTATTATTATTATTGTTTACTAACATGTTTCAATTACGAATAAATCGGAGGTTTAAAGGATTTTAGTGATAAACATATTTAATAATTATGTAAATAGAAATAATAATTGTATTGGTCGTATTACATTGAGCCAATGGGTTCTAATTAGTTTAACTATGTTTATATCAACAGTGTTATTGTTGGTTCCTTTAATTATGATCTTTGTATCTGCTTTTTCAGAAGGATTAAAAGTAGTCAGAATAAATTTGATTGATAAAGATATGATGCATGCAATTTTTTTAACGGTTGTTGTAGCGTTATTTACTGTACCTATCAATATATTTTTTGGAGTGTTAATGGCTTGGTTAGTAACTCGTTTTAAATTTTATGGAAGACAACTTTTATTAGTTTTTTTAAATATACCTATTGCTGTTTCTCCAGTAATTGCTGGATTATTATATCTGTTACTTTATACAAACAATAATGTAATCGCAAATTGGCTGGATTTGTATAACATACAAATAATATTTACGTGGTTGGGAGTAGTATTAGTTACTATTTTTGTCACTTGTCCTTTTGTAGTACATGAGCTTGTTCCGGTGATGGCAAATAGAGGAAGACAGGAAGATGAGGCAGCAGTACTGCTTGGGGCTTCTGGTTGGATGATGTTTCGTTATGTTACTTTTCCAAATATCCGTTGGGCTTTATTATATGGCGCCATCTTAACTAATGCTCGTGCTATTGGTGAGTTTGGAGCAGTATCCATAGTCTCAGGGTTGATACGTGGTGAAACATATACTTTATCACTATATGTAGAGTTATTATACCAAGATTATAATACTGTTGGCGCATTTGTTGCCGCATCATTATTAGCTTCTATTTCAATTATTATGTTGTTTATGAAGAATTATTTACAAAGTCGTTTGAAACGTATGAATTAATATTTGTGACCAGGGATAAGAAATGAGTATTGAAATAGATGGGATCACTAAATTTTTTGGTCATGACAAAGTATTAACTAATATTTCTTTACATATTGCATCTGGAGAAATTATAGCATTATTGGGCCCGTCTGGTTCTGGTAAAACAACATTACTACGTGTTATTGCTGGATTAGAACAACATAATAGTGGTTGTTTGCGTTTTAGAGGTAAAGACGTAAGTCAGCTTAGTGCACGTGATCGTCATGTTGGTTTTGTTTTTCAAAATTATGCTTTATTTCGTCATATGACAGTATCGGATAATATTTCTTTTGGTATAAGAATGTTACCACGTCATAAACGTCCAAGTTCTCATGCAATTAATAAAAAAGTTATGCAGTTGTTAACTATGGTTCAATTAGAAGGTTTAGGTAATAGATATCCCGCTCAACTTTCTGGAGGGCAGAAACAACGTGTTGCTTTAGCGCGTTCTTTAGCAATTGAACCAGAAATCTTGCTACTAGACGAACCTTTCGGGGCATTGGATACTCAAGTTAGAAAAGAATTACGTCGTTGGCTTCGTAGATTGCATAGTGAATTTAAATTCACTAGTGTTTTTGTTACACATGACCAAGAAGAAGCGATGGAAGTTGCTAATAGGATAGTGGTGATGAATCGAGGAATTATTGAACAAATAGGTACACCTAAAGATATTTGGTATGTTCCAGCTACTCGTTTTGTTTTAGAGTTTTTAAGTGAAGTTAATTGTCTACAAGGCATAGTATGTGGCTCAGAACTATCTATTGGTTCTTATCATTGGTCTTTACCATATGTGCCTGCTTTACAAGGAAAAGTAGAAGTATTTTTTCGTCCTTGGGAAATGGATATTAGTAAAGAATTTAATGTATTGCATCCATTACCAGCTAAGATTGTTAATGTTAGTTTGCATGGATTTTATTGGCAATTAAGTGTAGAACCTTTGGGATGGCATCGAGATTTATTGACTATAATTTTAGGGATTAGGGATATTTTTGGTATTCCAGAATGTGGATCATGTTGTTATTTAAGCGGTCGTAATGCACGATTATTTTCAGGAGAAATGGCATTATAAGTGTAAGTAATAATTATTTGTTTTTGGAGATGATTTAATGATATTAAAGATAGAATGTAAGTAATAATTGACGTTAGTTTTATTTGTGTGGCCATGTTGTGGCAAATGGATGTATAAATAATTTCATGATTCTCTTAGATTTAAGTGCTGTACATGAAAAGACTTGGTTTTGATTCGTGTGTGAATTATAAGATTTTCAAAATAGTTGAGTAAACAAGCTAATAAAGGATATTATGAAAATTATATAGAGTAAGTAATAAAATATTTTGTATAGAAATATATACTCGATAAGGTAAATTTATAGTCTATATATTTTTACGTTGTTTTTATTTATAAATACGTGTATTAATATAGATAAATTTTTTATAGATTATCTAGTCTGATAGACTTATGAAGTTATTATTTTTTAGGTTATATTTTCATGGTAGATTGTGTTTTAATTAAAGATTAACATTATGATTTAGGTTTGTTTTGATACGAATGTATTATTGTTTATTCTGCATAAGTAAGTGCATTATTGATTCTGTAGTTGGATAATTTAATGCTTTTTCAGCGATTTTCTTTGCATCATGATAATATGAATTACGGATTATTTTTTTAATTCGTGGAATAGATACGGAGTTCATACTAAACTCATCCAACCCCATTCCTAATAATAGTAAAGTAGTACGTTCATCTCCTGCCATTTCTCCACACATAGCTACCCATTTGCCTTCAGAATGTGCAGCTTCGATTACTTGTTTAATTAATATTAAAATAGATGGAGATATAGGGTTATACAAATGAGATATTAATTTGTTGCCACGATCTACTGCAAGAGTATATTGTGTCAAATCATTGGTTCCGATACTAAAAAAATCTACTTCTTTAATCAAATGATGAGCGATAATGGCAGAAGCAGGAGTTTCGATCATAATTCCTACTTTAATATTTTCGTCGAATTTTTTTCCTTCTTTACGTAATTGTTTTTTTAATAAATTTAGTTCTATATTTAAGGTTTTTATTTCTTCTACAGAAATAATCATAGGATACATTATACGTAATTTACCAAAAAAAGAAGCGCGCAAGATAGCACGTAATTGGGTATGTAGTATATCTTTTCTATCTAACATTATGCGAATTGCGCGCCATCCAAGAAATGGATTTTCTTCGTTTGGAAGGTGCATATAAGGCAAATTTTTGTCACCTCCAATATCCATAATACGTATGATTACAGCTTGATTAATCATTGATTCAGCTGCCTTTTTATAAGCTTGAAATTGTTCTTCTTCTGTAGGCAATGCATTACGGTTCATGAATAAAAATTCGGTTCTATATAACCCTATGCCTTCAGCTCCGTTTTCTTTGGCTCTAATGATATCGTGTATTGTATCACCGATGTTGGCGCATACTCGTACTTGATGCGCGTCGAGAGTAATTGCTGGAAGATGTGTGAACTTAGTTAACTCATATTTTTCAGAAATATATTTTTCTTTTAATATATTGATATTTTTAATGATTTTTGGGGTTGGATTAATGTAAATTTTATTATTTAAGGCATCAAGTATTATAAAGTCTCCATTAGAAACTTTTTTTGTAATAACACCAGTTCCTACAATAGCTGGTAATTCTAAAGAACGAGCCATGATGGAAGTGTGTGAGGTTTTCCCTCCAACATCAGTAATAAAGCCTAAAACTTTTTTTAAATTTAATTGAGCCGTTTCTGATGGGCTAAGATCTACAGCAATGATTATTACTTCTTCAGTAATTGTGTTTAAATCGATAATTGGGATCCCTAAAATATTTTTTAATAAACGATTGCCGATATCTCTTACGTCGGTGGCACGTTCCTTCAAATATTCATCTTCTAGTTTTTCTAAGGCTTTTGCTTGAGTTTCGATCACTGAATATACAGCAGCATCTGCGCTAAATAGTTCTTCTTTGATAAGAGTGATGATATCTTGTTCAAGTTCTTCATCTTCTAGTAATATGATATGGCCTTCAAAGATAGCTTCTTTTTTTGAATCTAATTGTTTTTTAATTTTATTTTTGATTTCTTTTAATTGTCTAGAAGTTTCAGTGCGTCCAGAAATAAATCGATTTATTTCTTGTTTAATAGAACTAGTAGCAATTTTTTCTGAATTAATGAGAATTTTTTTTTCTTCTAATAGCAACGCTTTTCCGAAGGCGATGCCAGGTGATACTGAAGTTCCTGAAATCATAATTCTACCTTCATTAGGGTTATGGAGCGTGTATTATCTACACATTGATTAATTATGTTATTTTTTATTTATTTAAGTTCAGCAATGAATTTAATTAAATGCTGCACTGCTTGTTCTTCATCTATACCGTTAGCAGAAATAATAATTACAGAACCTTTACTTAACCCTAGTGTTTGCAGTTTAAATAAACTTTTAGCACTTGCTTTTTTTTCATTAGAGATTACTGTAATTTCAGAATTAAAGTTTTTTGCTTCTTTCACAAATTGAGTAGCTGGGCGAGTATGTAAACCATTGGAAGCGGTAATTACAATTTCTTTTTGATACATTTTTATCTCCATTTGATTAAATAATATGATGAAAATAATGTTTTTTTCAAGTTTATTAAATTAAATTACTTTTGTTTATGAATATAGAGGAACAAAATTTGTTATATAAATAATTTATTGTTTTTTTATCTTTCATGTATATCACATTCAAAATAGAATATGAACTAAAGATATGTTTCGTTAATCCTTTTAAGATTTTTATAATATATCAGAAAATATAGTATTCTATTTATATAATGTAATTAATTCAATGTTTTTATAAATTCTTCAACGAATAAAAGTGCATAGCATTTGTTTATGAAAAATATAAATAGAAAACACTCGTTGGCGAGTGTTTTCTATTTTGTTTAGTATTAGTATTAATATAAAAATAATAATTTTTATAAGTTTGAAAATAATATAGTACTTAAATATCGTTCACTAGATGATGGTAGTATAACTACTATATTTTTGGTCTCATAGATTTTGTCTGCTTGTAGTTGTATAGCAGCTGCCAATGCAGCACCTGAAGAAATTCCAGCTAAAATTCCTTCTTTTTCCATTAAATGTTTGGCATAGCTAATAGCTGCGTCTATGCTTACAGTTTCTACGTGATCAATTAAAGTTAAGTCAAGATTTTTTGGAATAAATCCAGCGCCAATACCCTGAATTTTATGTGGCGCTGGATTTATTTTTTGCCCAGATAGTGTTTGAGTAATGATTGGAGAGTCTTCTGGTTCTACTGCTACGATAATTATTTTTTTACTTTTTTTTATACGTTTGAAAAACCTTCCAATTCCGGTGATAGTTCCTCCTGTTCCAACGCCAGCTACAAGTACATCTATTTGCCCATTAGAGTCATTCCAAATTTCAGGTCCTGTTGTTTTTTCATGAATTTCTGGGTTTGCAGGATTACTAAATTGTTGTAATAATAGATAACGTTTAGGATCAGAAGAAGCAATTTTTTTTGCTTTGGCAATAGCTCCTTTCATTCCATCACTTCCTTCTGTTAATATAATTTCAGCTCCTAAGGCTTTAATTAATTTACGGCGTTCAATGCTCATTGTTTCTGGCATGGTCAAAGTTAATTTGTAGTGACGTGCAGCTGCTACGTAAGCTAAAGCAATACCAGTATTGCCGCTTGTTGCTTCTATCAATTTTGTGTCTGATCTTAATAGGTTTCTCTTTTCTGCATCCCAAATCATATTAGCGCCAATACGACATTTAACACTAAAGCTAGGATTTCTAGATTCTATTTTGACCATAATGCGTCCATTTCCAATTTTATTAAGACGGACTAATGGGGTGTGACCGATAGTATAAGAATTGTCTTGATAAATTTTATGCATATTTAATGTTCCTCAGCTTTATATAACATTACATAATATATTTTTTGAAATAGAATATCTTTAAAAATAGCCAGAATTAAATTAAAATGTAAATCAATATTTAAATATTTTATATCAGAATAAAATCAATTATTATGCATTAACTGTATACACATACGTCTATTATATAATAATTATTAAAGTTATCTATATTGCTATAGATAACTTTATGAAAGTAAATTCAATAATTACTAATATTCAAGTATTATTTATGTTAAATAAGTTAATTTTTTAAAACATTAGTATTATTTACCTTTAATTACAGGTCGACAGAAACACTTATTTTAATTGCAGGTCGATTATTATACCCCATGTTTATTGGGACGTTTATATTATGAAATTTATTGAAAAAAAAATACAAAACTTAAGAAAAAAATTACATCATTGGGAATATTTATATTACATAAAAAATGCATCTGAAGTATCTGATGAAAAATATGACGCAATATTAGCAGAACTACATCAGTTAGAAAAAATTTATCCCCATTTAATTACAGAAAATTCTCCTACTCAATGTATAGGAGGTGTGTTGCAAGATAATTTTAAAAAAATAAATCATAAAATACCGATGTTATCTTTAAATAGTATTATTAAATCACATCAATTGTTATCATTTGATAGACGAGTAAAAATTAAACTTGATGATCATCATATTATCCCATATTGTTGTGAGTTAAAAATAGACGGAGTGGCAGTTAGTTTGTTATATAAAAACGGAAAATTAGTTTGTGCAGCAACTCGAGGTGATGGAAAAATTGGAGAAGATGTTACTGAAAATGTGCGTACCATTTATTCAGTACCTATGTATTTAAAAATTGATGTCAATAATCATGATAAAATACCATATTTGTTAGAAATTAGAGGAGAAATATTTATATCTAAATTATGCTTTTTACAATTAAATGAGATAACAGTGCGGGAAGGTAATAGACCTTTTTCTAATTCTAGAAATGCTGCTTCTGGTTCATTACGTCAATTAGATCCTGCTATTACTGCTAAACGTCCATTAAGTTTTTATTGTTATGGTGTTAGTGATTATTTTGGAAAAAAAGAATTACCAGATAGTCATTGGGAACGATTACAGTTATGTAAAAATTGGGGTTTACCAATTAGTAATCATATTAGCTTAGTTAACGGAATTGATAAAGTATTAGCATATTATTCCTATATAGAAAGAATACGAGCTAGTTTAGAGTTTAACATTGATGGGATAGTGGTTAAAATAAATAGTTGTAAATATCAAAATAAGTTAGGTTGCGGGTCTAAAGCTCCTAATTGGGCTGTTTCTTATAAATTTCCTGCAGAGATAAGATCTACTAAAGTAGATAATGTAATTTTCCAGGTTGGACGAACAGGTATTATTACTCCAATAGCTTATTTGGAGCCTATTATGATTTCTGATGTTATAATTAGGAAAGTTAGTATTCATAATATTAATGAAGTTAAGAGACTTGGATTGATGGTTGGTGATACGGTTCGTATACAAAGATCTGGTGATGTTATTCCTAAAATTTTAGAAGTAGTTTTATCGAAACGTACTGATCGTGTGAAAGCTATAAAATTTCCACATTTTTGTCCGATATGTGGATCTCTTATTGCAACGCAGTATCGTCAGTCAATATTACGTTGTACAGCTGGATTATCGTGCCTTGCTCAGAGAAAGGCAGCGCTTGAACATTTTTCTTCTAGAAAAGCAATGAATATTTATGGCATGGGGAATAGAATTATTGACCAATTAGTTAATAAAAATTTAGTATCTACTCCAGTTGATTTTTTTAATTTAAATGAAAATAAGTTGCTTTGTTTGGAAGGGTTTGGCGCGGAGCATGCTAAACGTTTATTATGGGCTATTGAAAATTCTAAAAAAATTACTTTGGCTCGGTTTATATATGCATTAGGTATTCGGGGTGTAGGTGAAACGGTAGCAAATAACTTAGCTGTTGTATATAAAACTATTGAAAATTTAGTTACTGCTGATTTACGGTCATTGTCAGATTTGAAATATATTGGCCCAATTGTAGCTAATAATATATATCATTTTTTTAGAAATCCTGATAATTTAAAAAATATCCAGGACTTAATTGATCCTTCTATTGGGATTCAATTAAGTGTTATTATTTAAAGCAAAAATTTTAAAAGATTAAAAATTATAGGAATGCTACAATGGAGTTTATTGTTAGAATAATTTAGATAAAAATAAAGGATTGTGAATTTAAGTTTATTAGTAAATATTTAGTTTATATTAACGAAGTTTTCTTATTTAAGTCTAAAATTAGCATATATATTTTAATTTTTAAACCTTAGTAAAGAGCAGTGTTTCTTTTTATTAATGAGTATTAGTAACATAACAGTCGTGATTTAATTTTTTATTACATCAATTATGTACATATTTTTATTAGCATGATTAAAGCGATTAATTCCTTGGGTCGTGCAGGATTCGAACCTGCGACCAATTGATTAAAAGTCAACTGCTCTACCTTCTGAGCTAACGACCCTAAGTTTATTAAGACAAATAAAATAGGTGATGGCGGATTTGAACCGCCGACCCTCTCCTTGTAAGGGAGATGCTCTGCCATCTGAGCTAATCACCTTTTTTATTGTTTGGATTGAATTATATGGATTCATATTGATATGAGTCAATGGATTTTTATAAAAATATAGATTTTTAGTTGTTATTTATTACATGTAGTAATTCTATTTAATATAGTATTAACTTAGATAAGTGATTTGTATATTTTGTATAATTAGGTATTTAATCTTTATGAATATTAAAACTCGATTTGCTCCTAGTCCTACAGGCTCTATACATATTGGAAACATTCGTACCGCTTTATATTCTTGGTTATTTGCTCGTAAGCAAGGCGGAAAATTTTTGTTGCGTATAGAAGATTCTAATTTACAACGTTCTGTACATGATGCTGTTAAATTTGTTGTTTCGGGAATGAATTGGCTCAGTTTAGATTGGGATGAAGGTCCTTATTTTCAAACTGATAGGTTTGCTCGTTATAATAGTGTAATAAATTATATGATTCAACATAATATGGCCTATAAATGCTATTGTTCATCAGAAAGATTGGAATTATTACGGTTAAATCAAATAAAAAAAGGAGAAAAACCTAAATATGATGGTTATTGTCGTTTCAAATCTACAGCTATAAATTATAATTCGTGTGTTAATTCTTATGTCGTTCGTTTTTGTAATCCTCAGAAAGGTGTGGTGATTTTCCACGATCAGATTAGAGGCACAATTACGTTCAGTAATAAAGAACTAGATGATTTAATTATTCGTCGTTCTGATGGGTCTCCAACGTATAATTTTTGCGTTGTTGTAGATGATATGGATATGCAAATTACTCACGTGATACGAGGAGAGGAACATATTAACAACACCCCGCGTCAAATAAATATTTTAAAAGCATTAAAAGCTCCAATACCAACATATGCTCATGTGTCAATGATTTTAGATCATGAACGTAAAAAATTATCAAAACGTCGTGAAGCGTTAGGAATTATGAAATACCGTGACGATGGATTTCTTCCTGAAGCTATACTTAATTATTTAGTAAAATTAGGATGGTCTTATGGGAATCAAGAAATTTTTAGCATTGAGCAGATGAAAAAATATTTTGATTTTAGTGGAATTAGTAAATCTCCTAGTATTTTTAATTTTGAAAAATTGCTTTGGTTAAATCATTATTATATTAATCATTTGCCAATAGATTATGTAGCTTCACATTTGTCGTGGCACATGCGTCAACAAAGAATCAGCACGAAAAATGGTCCGCAGTTAACTGATATAATAAAATTATTTTCGAAACGTTCGCGAACATTAAAAGAAATTGCAGATAATTGTCATTATTTTTATATAGATTTTAATATATTTGAAAATAAGGTAGCTAAAGATTACTTGAAGCCTATAGCAATAATGCCATTAAAATATTTAAAAATAAAATTCAGTAATATAGTCCATTGGACACCAGAAACCATTAAATCAGTTATTATTGAAGCTGTTAATGAATTAAACGTCAGTATGGATCAAATAGGGATGCCACTTCGCGTAGCATTAACTGGAACAGATCGATCTCCAACTCTTAGTCGTATTATACATGCTATTGGAAAATCTCGTGTATTAGAGCGTATTAATCAAGCTGTACGTTATATTTCAACGCGCTGTATTCAGTATACAAGTAAATAATTATTATCATCAAACTTTTAATTCAAATATATAATCGAGACTATTAAATATATGACAGATAACAGAGGTTATTATTTTTTATAATAAATTTTAGGACTATAGTTGGTTGTTAGTTGAGGATACCTCCTCTTTCAAGTGTGGTATTTCAAGAATTTGGCGTAATCTAGGTAGAGTCTGCTTTGGTTTTCATGTAATTTTTAAAAATATTATCCTGTATATCGTATAATATATCTTGTTTTATTGTGATTATTTTTACCGTTTTAAGAATTATTTAATTTTTAATTACATCAATGTGATATTACTCAGTATTTATTCTCAGATGAGTACTAATTTCATAGCTAAATATAGAAAACATTTTATTTATTAGTAAAAATTACATTACTAAACCAGTTATTGTGGCTGATAACATGTTAATTAGTGTAGAGCTATATATTAGTTTAAATCCGTAATGCGATATCATACTTCCTTGTGTCTTATTCAATCCTTTAATAGCGCCTATAATAATACCAATAGATGAAAAATTAGAAAATGAAACTAAAAAAACTGATACTATTCCTACAGTTTGAGATGATAGAATGTCAGAATTTTTCTGTAAATTTATAATGGCAATAAATTCATTAGAAACTAACTTAATTGCCATGATACTACTTGCTTGTAATATTTCATCGGTAGGTATCCCTATAATCCAAGCGAATGGAAAGAAAACATAACTTAAAATTTCTTGCAAAGATATATGCAGTAACACTTGAAATATTGCATTAAGAGCAGAGATGAGAGCAATAAACCCTATTAACATTGCAGCAACAGTAATAGCTATTTTAAACCCAATTAAAATATATTCGCTTATAATTTCAAAGATATTTTGATTATTAGTATATAAATAGGCTATATGTAAGTCTTTCTCTTTGTTTATTACATAAGGATTAAGTAGTGATAGTATAAGAAAGGCGCTAAATATATTCAATATTAATGCAGCTACAACATATTTTGGAGATAGCATGGTCATATATGTTCCCATTATAGAGATAGATACTGTAGACATAGAAGTTGCTGCCATAGTATACATTCGAGGCTCAGATATATTTTTAATAATATCTTTATAAACTATAAAATTTTCAGATTGCCCTAAAATCAGTGAACTAACAGCATTGAAAGATTCTAATTTTCCCATTCCGTTAATTTTAGATAAAATAGTGCCAATTATTTGAATAGTGAACGTTAATATTCCAGTGTACCGTAGAATACCAATTAGAGCGGAAATAAAAATAATTGGGCAAAGTATGTTTAAAAAAAAAGTAGCTAATCCTTGTGTGTGCATTCCTCCAAAAACAAAATTAGTCCCTTCTAATGCAAAAATTGATAGTGCATTAAATAAAGTACATAATCTTTGTACAGAATCTGATCCTAATTGGGAATGTAAAATAAAGTATCCCAATAAAATTTCTATGATTAATATCTGAAAAATAAAACGTATACGAATATTTTTTGGATTACTACTGACAAGCAGTGATAGAATTACTATTGCAGTGAATCCTAGAATAAAATGTAAGATACGAGACACAATTTTTACTCCACTAATGTAATACAAAAAAATTTGTATTATTTTATATAGCAAAAAACAGCAATAAAAATTAGTTATATGTAAACAATTTAATTAGATTTAATTTTTGTATATAAACCCATAATGATTAAAAGATTATTAATGAGTCTAAAAAATATAATTTAATAAGTATAGCCTATGCTATACTTATTAATAATATAAAATACAATCTCACCTATGGTGAGGTTATATCTTTAAATTTGATCATGTAATAATTATTATTTCCATTATAGTATAATTATTTTTTGTTTAAGTATATAAAGTTAATTGAATAAGATGATTTCATGAGGACTATTAGTATGCAAAATAAGCAAGATACAGTAGTTGTTGAGCATCGTGCTAGTAGAAAAATTAAATTTTCGTTACTTGGTCCTGCTTTTATAGCTGCTATTGGATATATAGATCCTGGAAATTTTGCAACTAATATACAAGCTGGAGCTACTTTTGGTTACCAATTATTGTGGGTTGTAGTATGGGCAAATATCATGGCTATGATAATTCAGTTGCTTTCTGCAAAACTTGGGATTGCTACTGGAAAAAATTTGGCGGAACATATTCGAGATCAATTTCCAAAATCGGTTGTATGGATATATTGGATTCAAGCTGAAATTATTGCTATGGCTACAGATTTAGCAGAATTTATTGGGGCTGCTATTGGATTTCAAATATTGTTCGGAATATCTTTATTGCAAGGTGCATTTTTGACAGGGTTAATAACTTTTTTAATTTTAACCTTGCAAAAATATGGTAAAAAACCATTAGAATTTGTTGTTGGAGGTTTATTATTTTTTGTTGCGATTGCTTATGTTATTGAGTTATTTTACTCAAAACCTAAATTTCTTGTATTAGGCATGAGTATATTATTTCCAATGCTTCCAAATAGAGAAGCAGTATTTTTGTCAGCAGGGGTTTTGGGCGCCACAATTATGCCGCATGTCATTTATTTACATTCTTCTCTTACTCAAGATAATAATATAACGGCAAGTAGAGCTGATCGATATTCTTCTACAAAATTAGATGTTGCTATTGCGATGACTGTTGCTGGATTTGTAAATTTATCTATGATGGCCACTGCAGCAGCAGTATTTCATTGCAGTGGATATACTGGTATTTCCAATTTAAATGAGGCTTATTTAACTTTATCTCCTTTATTGAACCATACTGCCGCCACAGTTTTTGGTTTAAGTTTGACAGCAGCAGGATTATCCTCCACAGTGGTAGGCACTTTAGCAGGTCAAGTAGTGATGCAAGGTTTTGTTCATTTCCATATTCCATTGTTATTACGTCGTGTTATTACTATGCTACCCTCATTTATAGTTATTTCTTTTGGAATTGATTCCACACGTATTTTGATAATGAGTCAAGTATTACTTAGTTTTGGAATCGCGCTTGCATTGATACCATTGTTAGTATTTACTGGAAATGCCAAATTAATGGATGAATTAGTAAATTCTTTATTAATTAAGTTGGTTGGTTGGTTAATAACAATAATAGTAATAATATTAAATATATATCTGTTGGTTGGTATTATTATTTAGTATATTAAATGAATCAATATAGAAAGCTATTTCTTTAAAAATTTTTAGTTTTTATAGAAAAATTCATTTCATAGATATATTTTATTGATATAAAACATATTTTAGTTAAATTCATAAATTTTTTATACCCATGTTCAGTGGGTCCATTTTAGTGTTTAGTCAAGTAGTTTTATAATTTTATTAAAATATAAAGCAATTAATTTAATTTGTAGTGTATCTTTTGTGTTCTATATAAATAATCTATATTATATGTTTAATGTTCAATCATTACCTAAAGTATCATGATACTTTAGGTAATGATTGAACATTTGTTACTAGTAGTATATAAATAATGATTTAGTAAATCTAGAATTTGGATAATATGTATAATAATAACTATAATTGCGTCTTCGACAGGAATCGAACCTGCAATTAACCCTTAGGAGAGGTGCGTTATATCCGTTTAACTACGAAGACTTGTTATTATAAATTTGTTAATTTTTATTTTATTCTATATGTAATTATCATGTATTGTTTTAGGTGCTTTAAAAATTATAGATAAACGTTATATTTTAAAGTTGAGGATTTATTTATAAAAAAATGAATATGATTTTTTATAAATAAATAATTTATTAATGCAATAGAACGCCGTAAGTACAATTTATTCATAATTAATCTCAAATAAGTTTATATATATAGCTATTTTAGTCATTAAGTGTTATAATTTTAACTTAAAAAATGTCTTGTTATGGGTTTCCACATTGTGCGCGTTGTCTGAGCAGGTGATCCATTAAAACGATAGCTATCATGGCTTCTGCTATGGGAACTACTCTTAGACCAATACATGGATCGTGACGTCCTGTAGTAATTACTTGTGTTTCTTCATTTTTAGATGTAATGGTATTGCCTGGAACTGTTATACTTGAAGTCGGTTTAACGGCTATATGTGCAATTATTGGTTGTCCATTGCTAATCCCTCCTAAAATTCCTCCAGCATTATTACTTTGAAATCCATTTGATGTCATTTCATCTCGATGTTCACTACCGTGTTTTGTAATAGCTGAAAATCCATCGCCAATTTCTATACCTTTTACTGCATTAATACTCATCAGTGCATGAGCTAAATCAGCATCAAGTCTATCAAATACAGGTTCTCCTAAACCAATCGGTATATTGCTCGCTATTATTGTTATTTTTGCACCAATAGAATCTCCAGATTTTATTAAATCATTTACTAATCTATCTAATGCGCTTAATTGCTCAGTATCAGAACAAAAAAATGGATTATCATTGACCTTCTCCCAATCTTTAAAATTGCAATGAATATTACCCATTTGCGCTAAAAATCCTCGAATTTTTATTTTTTTTATGTTAAACAGATATTTTTTAGCAATAGCTCCTGCTGCCACTCGTACCGCTGTTTCACGCGCTGAAGAACGTCCTCCACCACGGTAATCCCTAAAGCCATATTTTTTTTCATAAGTATAATCAGCATGCCCAGGCCGATATAAATCTTTTATTTTTTCATAATCTTGAGATCGTTGATCAGTATTTTTTATAAATAAGCCTATACTGGTACCCGTTGTTTTTCCATTAAAAACACCAGATAAAATTTCTACTAGATCTAATTCTGATCGTTGACTAGTATAACGAGAAGATCCCGGACGTCTACGATTTAGATCATTTTGTAGATCTTGTGTTGTTAAAGGAAGGCCTGGAGGTACTCCGTCAATAATACCACCTATTGCAGATCCATGAGATTCTCCAAATGTTGTAACTCTAAAAAATTGTCCAATACTATTTCCAGCCATTATAATTTTTCCTTAGTTATCAAATTATACAATTGTTGTTAAAAGATAATAATTGTTTATAAGTCAACATAAATACACCTTCTCCTCCGTGATAAAGTTGTAACCAACGAAAAGGTATATTTGGAAAACATTTTATTAATGCCATTTTAGCTCTACCTACTTCGCATATAAAAATTCCATTTGTGTTTAAATGATGCACAACGTTCATCAGTATTTTTTGAATTATTTTTAATCCGTTATTACCTGCAGATAAGGATATCACAGGTTCGTAACGAAATTCTCTTGGTAATTTATATATATATGAATTGTTTACATAAGGAGGATTAGTTATTATTAGATCATATTTTATTTTTTCTAAATTTTTAAATAAATCTGAATAAATAGGAACAACACGATTTTCTAAATTATATAATTTAATATTATGTTCAGCTACCTTCAATGCATCTATAGAAATATCTACTGCATCTACTTCAGATTTTGGATAGATTATAGCGGTTGCGATAGCAATGCATCCGCTACCCGTGCCTATATCAAGAATGCGATATGGGTACTGGGGCAATAGATTATGAAAATATGACGTGATTAGTTCTCCAATTGGAGAACGGGGGATAAATACTCGTTTATCTACGTAAAATTCTAGACCGCAAAACCATGCTTTATGAGTTAAATAAGGCACTGGTATACGCTTGTCAATACGATGGTAAACTAGTTTGATTATATTTGCGCGTTCTTTCTTAGTTAGACGGGCTTGGTATATTTCTGTTGGAATATTTATAGGCAAGTTTAAACTAGGCAATATTAGATGTAATGTTTCATCCCAGAAATTATTAGTACCGTGACCATAAAAAATTGGATTAGCATTAAATTGACTGCTGCCCCAGCGTAACATATCTAGTATAGTATGCATTTCTGTTAATATTTTTTTCGTTGTGTTGTTCATAGATCTATAGCTCCTATGATGATATTAATGTGTGTTAAAGTGATTGTATTTGAGAATATAATGTGTTTTAAGGAGAGTATTAAAATGATTATATCTTTATTTCATAATAATATGTTTTAAGTAGGAATCTTAGTGTAATAGTTGGAGGACGATAAGAGACAGGTTTTTACATTCCATGTTTTAGCACATGGTGTTGTTAATTTGTGTGTATTATTTTACAAAAACTTATATACACTGATTCTCAGCGTTATTATAGTATATGTCAACATATAAATAAATAAAGTTATTAATAATATGTATAACATTAATAAAGATTGTTAATATATTCTTTGTTGGCATAGTGTTCTTAATTTAAAAGATTAGTTATCAGGTTATAGATAAATATTTATGCATTGTTGATAAACTATAATTATCGTTATTGTGTTTTTATGACTGTGTTACGACTTTTGAATCTATAGGATGCAGCGCTATTATTTTAATAAATACTATATCTTGATGGTTAAGTTAATTATTAGTTATATATTGCCTATTAAATACAATTAATTTAATTAGCAATATGATTAATGCTAGTTGGTATTATAACAGTATAAATGTTAGTTACAAGTAATATGCTTATATGTTGTATTTTAATTGAAGGAACAGTATTTCAAATATAGGAAAAATATTTTTTGATTTTTTATGTAATACATAATTAGTGTCAAATGATTGATTTATTTCTTATATTAATAATTGCTTCTATAAGATTAACATTTTAAGTAGATATCTTTAAGATTTAGTATAGTTTTGATGTTACAAAATATTATTATCATGAGGTGTATTAAATATGAAACGTGCTGTTATAACTGGTTTGGGGATTATATCAAGCATTGGAAATAATCAGAACGAAGTTTTAACTTCTTTAAAAAATGGTAGGTCTGGAGTTACTTTTTCTAAAGAGTTAGAAGAATCAGGTATGCGTAGTCATATTTGGGGTGGTATTAAAATCAATACATCAGGGTTAATTGATCGCAAGATTTCTCGATTCATGAGCGATGCATCTATTTATACTTATTTATCTATGGAGCAGGCCATAATAGATTCTGAATTACCTACAAGTATGGTTACTAATGATCAAACAGGATTGATTGTTGGGTCCGGAGGAGGTTCGCCACGTAATCAAGTATCTGGATCCAATGGGATGCTTTCACGTGGTTTAAGGGGAGTAGGTCCTTATATGGTTACTAAATCTATGGCTTCGGGCGTATCAGCATGTTTGGCTACTTCTTTTAAAATTCGTGGAGTTAGTTATTCTATCAGCTCTGCTTGTTCTACATCTGCACATTGTATTGGAAATGCGCTTGAATTAATTCAATCAGGAAAACAATCTATTATTTTTGCTGGAGGAGGAGAAGAGTTATGTTGGGAAATGGCTTGTGAATTTGACGCTATGGGAGCGCTATCTACAAAGTATAATATGACGCCGGAAAAAGCGTCTCGTCCTTACGATATTCATCGAGACGGATTTGTGATTGCAGGAGGAGGAGGAATAGTTGTAATAGAAGAATTAACGCATGCATTAAATCGTGATGCACATATTTACGCAGAGATTATTGGATATGGAGCTACATCTGATGGCTGTGATATGGTTGCTCCTTCTGGAGAAGGAGCAGTTCGATGTATGAAAATGGCATTAAGAGATGTTGTTGGCCCAATAGATTATATCAACACGCATGGTACATCAACCCAAATAGGTGATATTAAAGAACTTTGGGCAATTCGTGAAATTTTTGGAGATCAACATCCTACTTTTTCTTCTACTAAATCAATGACCGGGCATTCGTTAGGCGCTGCTGGAGTTCATGAGATTATTTTTACTTTATTAATGTTAAAATACAATTTTATTGCTCCAAGCATTAATATTGATCATTTAGATCCATATATAAAGAACATGAACATTGTTATTAATAAGCCCATTTACCGTAAATTAACAACAGCTATGACCAATAGTTTTGGTTTTGGAGGAACAAATGCTACATTAGTTATGAGTAAATATTCCTAAAATATTGTTTTAAAAAATTATTGGTTACTGTTCAGTATTATAAATTTTTATCTTGTGTATGTGTTGTTTCACTGCTAGTGAAAAACTAATGTTTAATTAGCGATATTTTTATTAATTATATTTGTGCATTACGAATAATATTTTAGTAATTAATATTTATAGTGTCAACGTTTTAGTACATGTGGATTATAATGAAGCTTAATGTGAATTTGTTGATTTAGATATATATTGTTGTCGGTTTTAATGCACAGATCCATGTTGCGTAAAAATTAAAATATAAGAAATTTATGAAAGTAGATTTAGAAGATTTTATATTCATATTGTCTTTAATTTTAAATTGCATAAGATTGTAAAAAGTGACTACTTTAATTTATGTACACTAGTTGGTTTGGAGAATTAATTTGAGAATTTTGGTTGATAAAGATATACCTTATATCCATAAATTATTTGGTTTACATAATAAAATTGTCGTATGTGCAGGACGTGCTATTTCTGCTAAAGATATAAGAAACATAGATACTTTGATAGTGCGTTCAGTAACAAAAGTTAATCGGAAATTGTTAGATGATGATTCTATAAAATTTGTAGGCACCGCAACTTCTGGAGTTGATCATATTGATCAAGATTATTTAAAAAAGTATGGAATTAATTTTGTTTATGCTCCAGGAAATAACGCTGCGGCAGTAGTGGAATATGTTTTTGCAGCATTATTTTGGTTAGCAGAGCGTGATAGATTTTTTTTACGTGATAAAATTATCGGCATTGTTGGTGTAGGACATGTTGGTAATTTGTTGTATGAAAGATTACATAGTTTTGGTATACATACCTTGTTATGTGATCCTCCATTAGCAAAAAAAAATATAAGTAAACGTAAACACTCTTGGAAGTCTTTTGAAAAATTAGTTTCTGAAGCAGATATTTTAACTTTTCATACTCCTTTAATTTATAACGGAAATTATCCTACATGGCACATGGTTGATATTGATGTTTTAGAAGCATTACCTACTAATTGTATTTTAATTAATACTTCTCGAGGTTCTGTAATAGATAATCATGCGTTACTAAAAGTGTTAGAGCATGGTAAAAAATTGAAAGTAGTACTAGACGTATGGGAAACAGAGCCAGAGTTATCTTTACCCCTGTTGTCTTATGTAGACATAGGAACTGCTCATATTGCTGGATATACTCTTGAAAGTAAAACACGAAGCATTACTCAAATATATAATGAGTACTGTAAATTTTTTAATATTTTTGATACGGTTAATTTGTCTGAGTTAGAGCCTTCTGTTATTTGTTATTTGAAATTACAAAGAAAAATAGATGAAATGTTGTTAAATAAATTGATTAAATTTGTATACAATATTCATTGTGATGATTTGTTATTAAGGCAATTTGCTGCAGTACAAGGAGGATTTGATAAGATACGTAGACGTTATTTAGATCGTAGAGAGTGGTCTTCATTGTGCGTAGAAACTGATATAGATTATAATAATGAAATATTAGCTAATTTGGGTATGAACACATGTTGTACATGATAATTATATATATATAAATATAGTTAAATGTTATTTAAAATACTATTTTTTATTATGTGATATATGTTATTTATTATAGTTACGGTTTTTGCAGTGATGAAAGACTTATAATAAAAGACATTTTTTAAAAGATTATTTTGTCTATTCCGATGTAATTTTTCTATGTGTTTGTGTTATAGAGTAGTAGTTTTTAAATACAAAATACAATAAATAATTTTTATTGAGGAAATTGTTTTAACATGAGATATTTTTGAATTCATCGATTGAATTATATATTAATTTATAATAATTATTGAGACTAATATTGTGTTTAAATTTAGTATGTTTGTGATTTATATCTATTGATCAAGGTTAAATTAATTTTGGTTGTATATACTATTATTTATGGGTTTAAAGTATTAATTAAGTATTATTGTTTTAAATCGGAGTTGATAGAACATTATTAATTGTTTAATGTAAATGTGTTACTATATATAATATGATAAAAATTGTAATGTGATGCAAAAATTGGCCTTAGGTATTGAATATGATGGCTCTTCATATTGTGGTTGGCAAAGACAGAAAGATGTGCCTAGTATTCAAAGTTGTATAGAATATGCTATAAAAAAAATAACAACGGAGCAAGTAACTATATTTTGTGCGGGACGTACTGATTCTGGAGTACATGCGTTAGGACAAGTTGTTCATTTTGAAACTTGTTCTATGCGTTCAAAATCTGCTTGGACACTAGGTATCAATCATTATTTACCATCTAAAATTTGCGTGCGTTGGGTTAAATTGGTAAATAAGGATTTTCATGCTCGCTTTAGCGCAATTTCTCGTCGTTATTTTTATGTAATTTATAATGGCTACATTAGATCTGCTTTATTGTTTAGAAACACGTGGCACTATAAAAAACATTTAGATATCAACAAGATGTGTGACGCTGCTCATTGCTTGTTAGGAGAGAATGACTTTACTTCATTTTGTGCGGTAGGGTGTCAATCATCTTCAAAGCAAAGAAAATTACACCATATACGTATTGTACGTACAGGTCAGTGTATTGTGATAGATATCAAAGCAAATTCTTTTATGCATCATATGGTACGAAATATTGTAGGGAGTTTAGTAAAAGTCGGCTGTGGAGAAAAACCAACAACATGGGTTTTAGAGTTGTTAAGTAATTGTGATAGATCGTTAGCTGGTTCGACTGCTCCAGCTAGTGGTTTGTATCTAGTAGAAGTTAAATATCCTTCATATTTTTCTATTCCTTCTTCTTTTAGAGAAGAATTATGGCGTGTGTAAACATATTTATATTCGTATTTTATTATTTTTTGTGAATATACTATATATTTATGTTTTAACAAGAAATAAATTATAAAATAATTATAGTTTTTTATAAACAGTACTTACTAGAATAGAGTACTGTTATTAGATTTTTATAAAAAATGTGTCATGTAAAAAATAAAGATATAATGTTAGCATAACATCGTTACGCTACTACAAATAATATTATGATTTTGTTAAGTTATTTTGTGAGAGTAATGTATTTCTCCTGTCAAAGATTTTCGAATAATATGATATGTATAATTATTCAAGTATATGAATACTATTAAGCAAATATGATTTTTTTAAAAATAATTTAGAAATTAAAGGTTAAAAATGAGTTGGATTGAACGAATTATTAACAAAAACGCCATTATTCCAACCCGAAAAATAAATGTTCCAGAAGGTATATGGACTAAGTGCAATAATTGTGGGCAATTATTGTATAAAAAAGAATTAGAACGCAATTTGGAAGTATGCCCTAAATGTGATCATCATATGATAATTTCGGCTCGAGTACGTTTACTTTCTTTTTTAGATCAAGATAGTACATTTGAATTAGGAAGCGAATTGGAACCTAAAGATGTTTTAAAGTTTAAAGATGTAAAACGATATAAAGATCGTCTGCTTTCAGCGCAAAAAATGACGAAAGAAAAGGATGCATTAATAGTTATGCAAGGTACTTTATATGGCATGGAGATCATCGCTGCTTCTTTCGAATTTGCTTTTATTGGTGGATCAATGTCTTCTGTAGTGGGAGCTCGTTTTGTGTATGCGGTAAATCAAGCCTTAAAAATTAGGTGTCCATTAGTTTGTTTTTCTGCGAGCGGCGGTGCTCGTATGCAGGAAGCGTTGATGTCTTTGATGCAGATGGCTAGGACTAGTGCTGCATTGGCCAATTTACGTGCACAATGTTTACCATACATTTCTGTTTTAACTAATCCTACTATGGGGGGGGTATCTGCTAGCTTAGCCATGTTAGGAGATTTAAATATTGCTGAACCAAAAGCTCTTATAGGATTTGCTGGTCCTAGGGTTATTGAGCAAACAGTTCGGGAAAAATTACCATTAGGATTTCAACGTAGTGAATTTTTATTAGAGAAGGGATCAATTGATTTGATTGTTCGTAGACCAGATTTACGAATTAAAGTAGCAGGGTTATTAGCAAAATTAATGCATAAATCAATACCTCAAAGTTGATTATTACAATTTATTTAAATAAACATTTATGTTATTGTTAATATTCAGGTTTTAGATTCATATAACTATATAGTGGAAATAGTGTACAAGATATGAGTAAAATTTTATCTATTCCTACCGAACAATCGTCATTGACAGAATGGTTATATTATATTGAACGTTTAAGTTGTGTGTCAATTGACTTAAGTCTGGATAGGATACGAAAAATAGCGATTGACCTTGATTTGATACATCCTGCGGAATATGTTATCCTGGTAGGAGGGACGAATGGTAAAGGAACGACGTGTAGTGTATTGGAGGCGATTTTATTAAATAATAATAATACGGTTGGTTTGTATACTTCACCTCATTTACTTTCTTACAATGAACGGATTCGTATTTGTGGCAAAGAGCTACCGGATTGCGCTCATATTACAGCAATGTCTGTGATAGAAGATGCTCGTAATAAGATTGCGCTGACTTATTTTGAATTTATTACTTTATCTGCTTTATATATGTTTAAGCAGGAAAAATTAGATTTGGTCATCTTAGAGGTTGGATTAGGTGGCAGATTAGATGCTACTAATATTGTCGATCCTGATATTTCTGTAATAACTAATATTGCAATAGATCATACTGAGTTTTTAGGAACAAGTCGTGATATGATTGCAAAAGAAAAATCTGGTATTTTTCGTTTTAACAAACCAGTAGTAATTGGTGATAGTTGTCTTCCAACAACTATAAGTAAAATGGCTAAATATTATGGGGCAATACTGTTCACACGCGGACGTGATTGGGGGTTTCATGTTTATGAAAATAAATGGATGTGGTGGAGGTATTCTAGTCACAATGGTTTTTTATATGATTTACCATTACCTCTCATTCCGTTAGAAAACGCTGCTACTGCATTAAGTGTGTTGTGTTGGTTACCTTTTTTAGTTGTAAAAACGGCTATATGTCATGGGTTGCGGGCTGCTAATTTACCAGGGCGTTTCCAGATCATTACTAATAGCCCGCTTGTGATTTTGGATGTGGGCCATAATCCTCATGCTGCTAATTATTTGGCTAAACGATTAGCTGCAATCCTGTTAGACAGGACAGGTAGTGTAAGGATAGTTATAGGAATGTTAAAAACTAAAGATATTCATGGTACCATATGTTGTTTAAATCATTTGATTAATGTTTGGTATTGTTCTAATTTAGATACACCATTTTCTGCGAGTTCTGAGGAACTATCTGCTTTTTTGGTTAATTCTGATAATGTTCATCAATTTAGTAATATATTAGAGGCTTGGAATCAAGCAATGTCTGATGCTACATTTGATGATTGTGTTATAGCATTTGGGTCATTTCATGCTGTAAGTCCAATTATGAGAAAAATAATAAGTAGTTGTTAGTTGATTTATAGTTTTTGGTACAACTAGTAAGCCAATGTCAGTACATGATATCATCTTAGTAACTAAAAATTATTAGTCATTAATTTTTAGTTACTAAGATGATATAATTTTTTGTAAATGTGTATGTTTTGGTAAGCTTATTGCCATACTAGTAATTAAATAAACTTAGATAAATTTTGTATATAATTTTTATGTTTATTTTTTGAAATATTTTTCTTTGGGAGAAGAGAGTAAGAACAAATTTAATTCTTATACTTTAGTTGATTGATATAAATTGAATAGTTGTGATTATATTATTTTGTAACGCAAATAAAAATATTTATAAGAATATTTCATTAAATATTAATATGTTGATTTTGTATAGCATAAAATAATCATACTTTAATAATAGATGTAATACATGATTAGAGTTTATATAATTATTAGTTTTATTTAATATAAGATTAATATAGTTATATAAAATAATTTTTATTATTATATTAAATAGATCATTCAATAAATAGTTATGCATCGATCTTTAATATAATATTAAAACTAAAAATATTTGAATTATTTGTTTATAAGAGCGCATAATTTGGTATTGATTTAAGTAGCTAATAATAAAATAAAAGGTATATAATTTGTGTGATACTCGTTATTTAGGTGTGATAACATTCATACTTGGTATTTTGGTTATATGTGTTTTTATGTTGTTGTGTGGATATTTTCTGGGAGGACGCTCTGATTTACGTATTAAAAATACACCATTTGAATCAGGTATTGAATCCGTAGGGAATGCTAGAATAAGATTCTCTGTTAAATTTTATTTGATCGCGATGGTATTTGTAATTTTTGATATAGAGGGGATATATTTGTATGTTTGGGCTGTATCTATACGAGATGTAGGTTGGATTGGATTTAGTGAGGTTTTTATCTTTATTTTTGTTTTGTTGGCTAGTTTAATATATTTAGTAAGAATTGGTGTGTTTGATTGGACAAACCAATCAATGCGACATGGTAATTATGTAGATCATTTTGACATTGATACTGTAAAACGATTAAAAAATAGCAGAAGGAAATAAGTATGAAATATACTTTAACGACAGCTAAAACAAATCATAACGAAGATGATCGATATCCTCTTCAAGAAAAAAAGATCATATCAGATCCGTTAGAAAAAATTATTAAACGGAATGTGTTTTTTGGAAAACTGAGTGTTTTATTGCATAAAATTGTTAATTGGGGACGCAGTAATTCTTTATGGCCTTATAATTTTGGATTATCATGTTGTTATGTTGAAATGACTACTGCATTTACTGCAATACATGATGTTGCTCGGTTTGGTTCAGAAGTGTTACGTGCATCTCCTCGGCAAGCAGATTTTATGGTTATAGCCGGCACGCCATTTATTAAAATGGTTCCAGTGATACAACGATTATATGATCAAATGTTAGAACCTAAATGGGTAATTTCTATGGGGGCTTGTGCTAATTCTGGCGGGATGTACGATATTTATTCTGTAGTACAAGGAGTAGATAAATTTCTTCCGGTAGATATTTATATTCCTGGTTGTCCACCTAGACCCGAAGCGTATATTCAGGCATTATTATTATTGAAGAAATCTATTAATGAAGAACGACGTCCGCTTTCTTGGATATTGGGAGACAAAGGAATATATAGAAAAAATATGCAATCAGAACGGAAACGTAAAGGTAATACTCGTATTGCAGAAACTGTCTTCTCTTCTCCAGATGATGAGATTTGATTTTTTATTTGAAATAAAATGAAGCAATGTGATAAATATTAAAGATGAGTTATTCGATGGTTATCATTAGTTGATGATATTATGTATAATAACCTTACAAGTAAGTTTGGTACAAATGATACTTCAATATTGGCTGATTTATTTTCTGTATTTAGTTCTAATGCTTTCGTATTACAATCTTCTTATACTGGCACTTTAATAATTTGGATAAAACGTGAGATCTTGATTCCAGTATTGACATTTTTGAAAACAACATCAAAACCATATATTATGTTATATGATTTGCATGGTATAGATGAAAGGCTACGTATACATAGAGAGGGGTTACCAAAATCAGATTTTACGGTGTTTTATCATTTAGTTTCCATATTACGTAACGATGACATACTTATAAAAGTTCCTTTGTTAGAACAGTCTTTATATTTGCCAACAATAGTTTCTTTGTTTATAAATGCAAATTGGTATGAACGAGAAACTTGGGAGATGTTTGGAATACATTTTAATAACCATCCTAATTTGAGGCGTATAATTATGCCAAAGAATTGGAACGGATATCCGTTGCGAAAAGAATATCCAGCCCGAGCTACGGAATTTAATTATTTTACTCTTACAAAACAAAAAGAAAGTTTAGCAATGGAAGAATTATTGTTTAAACCAGAAGAATGGGGTATGCAGAAACATACAAAACATGAAAATTTTATGTTTCTTAATTTAGGACCTAATCATCCTTCAGTACATGGAGTATTTCGTATTATTTTACAATTAGATGGAGAAGAAATTGTAGATTGTGTTCCGGATATTGGTTATCATCATCGTGGCGCTGAGAAAATGGGAGAACGACAAACTTGGCATAGTTATATTCCTTATACTGATCGTATTGAGTATTTGGGAGGATGTATAAATGAAATGCCTTATATTTTAGCCGTTGAAAAACTTGCTAAAATTACAGTATCAGATAGAGTAAAAGTAATTCGGGTTATGTTATCTGAATTATTTAGAATCAATAGTCATTTATTGTATATCAGCACTTATTTGCAAGATGTGGGAGTTATGACTCCAGTTTTTTTAGCATTTACTGATAGGCAAAAAATTTATGATGTAGTTGAATTAATTACTGGATCTCGCATGCATCCAGCATGGTTTCGAATTGGTGGGGTCGCTCACGATTTGCCTAAAGGTTGGGATTCTTTATTGAAAAAATGTCTTGATTGGATACCGAATCGTGTTTCTTTTTATGTTAAGTCAGCATTAGAAAATAGTATATTGAAAAAAAGGGCTTGTGGTATTGGGGCATATAATGCTAAGGAGGCATTAGATTGGGGAGTAACTGGTGCAGGTTTGCGTGCTACTGGTATTGACTTTGATATACGTAAAGCGCGTCCTTATTCTGGTTATGAAAATTTTGATTTCGACATACCAATAGGGAACGGCATTAGTGATTCTTATAGTAGAGTGATGTTAAAAGTAGAAGAAATATATCAAAGTGTACGAATTTTGGAGCAGTGCTTACAAAATATGCCAATGGGGTCGTTTAAAGCAGACCACCCTTTAACTACTCCACCGATGAAGGAATATTCCTTACAGCACATAGAGACGCTTATTACTCATTTTCTTCAAATGTCTTGGGGTCCTGTTATACCGGCGAATGAATCTTTTCAGATGGTGGAAGCTACCAAAGGTATTAATAGTTATTATTTAATTAGTGACGGAAATACTATGAGTTATCGCACGCGAATTCGTACTCCTAGTTTTCCTCATTTACAACAAATTCCATATGTTATTCGTGGTCATTTAGTATCTGATTTAATTGTATATTTAGGCAGTATTGATTTTGTTATGTCTGATGTGGACCGTTAATGAATGAGGCAGTATGGTTATAAATAAAATTAATGATGTATCTGTTAGTTTAAATAATGGTGAGTGTGGGTTTAAATTGAGTCAATCAGAAAATAGCGCCATTCAAGAAGAGTGTACGCACTATGAAGATATGCGCGCTGCTTCTATTGAAGCGTTAAAAATTATTCAAAAAAATCGTGGCTGGGTACCAGATGAAGCAATTATATTGATTGCTAAAATGTTAAGTATTTCTGTTGCTGATGTAGAAGGAGTAGCTACATTTTATAATCAAATTTTTCGTCAACCGGTAGGTCGTAATATTATTAGGTATTGTGACAGTGTAGTATGTTATTTAGTTGGATATGAAAATATTAAAAAAAAATTAACATATGTGTTAAACATTAAGGTAGGCGGGACCACTTCAGATAATCGTTTTACATTATTGCCTACTTGTTGTTTAGGTGTTTGTCATAAAGCCCCGGTAATCATGATAAACAAAGATATTTATCTTGATGTGGTTCCAGAAATAATTACAAAATTATTGGGGCAGTATCTATGAGTAATATTTATAATCTTAATGTAGAAAATAATCCACTTATGTGGAGGATGCGTCGTGATAAAAAGCCAGTATGGCTACGTGAATATCAAGATAAAAATGGGTATAAGGCTGCACATAAAGCCATTACTTGCATGTCTCCAAAAGAGATTGTTGAGTTAGTTAGCAATTCTGGTTTAAGAGGTCGTGGTGGTGGCGGGTTTTTTACTGGAATAAAATGGTCTATGATGTGGAAAAATAAACTCAGTTGTTCTCGTTATCTAGTATGTAATGCAGATGAAATGGAACCAGGGACTTACAAAGATAGATTTTTAATGGAACGATTACCTCATTTATTATTAGAAGGTATGTTAATTGCAAGTTATGCTTTAGGAGTATCACGAGCATATATTTTTTTGAGATATGAATATATGCTTGTAGCTGAGTATTTAAATCGTGCTATTAGTGAGATTAAATCAATCGGTTTGATTGGTAAAAACATTTTTAATAGTGAGTTTGATTTTGAGTTATTCTTACATACAGGAGCGGGAAGATATATTTGTGGGGAAGAAACGGCATTGATTAATGCTTTAGAAGGCCGTCGGGCAGTACCGCGGTTTAAACCACCATTCCCTAGTCATGTAGGATTATGGGGAAAACCTACCTGTGTTAATAATGTTGAAACATTATGTAATATTCCAGGAATTATAGAGCATGGAGTGACTTGGTACAAGAATATTTCTGCTAAAAAAAGTAATGATTCAGGTACTAAATTAATGGGATTTTCCGGGAAAGTAAAAAATCCAGGAGTATGGGAGTTGCCTTTTGGAACAACTGCTAGAGAAATTTTAGAAGATTATGCTCAAGGTATGTGCACTGGATTTACTTTAAAGGCATGGCAACCTGGGGGAGCAAGTACAGATTTTTTAACTCAAGATCATTTAGATGTACCCATGGATTTTGAAAATATTGCAGCTTCTGGTAGTCGATTTGGAACTGGTATGGCGATAGCGATAGACAATACTGTAAATATGGTTTCTTTAGTACGTAATTTAGAAGAATTTTTTTCACGGGAATCTTGTGGTTGGTGTACTCCATGTAGAGATGGGTTACCATGGATAGTAAAGTTATTAATTTCTTTAGAAAATAAAGATGGTAGGCCTGGGGATATAGAATTATTAGATAAATTGTGTCGTACACTTGGGCCTGGAAGAACTTTTTGTGCGCATGCTCCAGGTGCTATAGAACCTTTGAAAAGTGCTTTAAGATATTTTAGGAATGAATTTGAATCGGGTATTTATAAATTTTATCAACAGGAAACGAATTATATTCGTTGTGTGCAAATACATTAGTTTTTAGTTAAATATATAAATTAATTGTACGTAATCAACTTAATTAAAATAAACGGGTATATTAATTGATTTAACTTTTGAGATGCTAAATAAAAAATAAAATTGGTATATTAAAAATGATGGTTTCTATTTACATAGAAGGTAAAAAATATATAGTGGAAGATTCAAAAAATATACTAGAAATATGTTTATCTCTTGGATTCGACATTCCTTATTTTTGTTGGCATCCTGCCTTAGGTAGTATTGGAGCTTGTAGACAATGTGCGGTTAAAACATACCGTAATAATAATAAGATAAATGATATGGAAGGTTATTTAGTGATGGCTTGTATGACACCGGCATCAGATGGCAGTGTGATCACTATTTTTGATGATGAAGTAGAAGAATTTAGAAAGAATATATTAGAGTTATTAATGATTAATCATCCTCATGATTGTCCTATATGTGAAGAGGGAGGGAATTGTCATCTTCAAGATATGACAGTAATGGTGGGGCAAACATACCGTCGTTATAGATTTACTAAGCGAACACATTATAATCAATACTTAGGGCCATTTATTTCTCATGAAATGAATAGATGTATTAGTTGTTATCGTTGTGTACGTTATTATAGAGATTATGCTGGCGGGGATGATTTAGGTGTATTTGGAGCACATGATAATATTTATTTTGGACGAACTGAGGATGGCGCATTACAAAGTGAGTTTTCTGGTAATTTAGTAGAAGTGTGTCCTACTGGGGTGTTTACTGATAAAACACAATTAAAATATTATACTCGTAAGTGGGACATGATTTTTTCTCCTAGCATTTGTCAACAATGCAGTATTGGATGCAATATTATTGTAGGGGAACGTTACGGAAAATTATGTCGTGTTGAAAATCGTTATAATGGTAACATTAATACTTATTTTTTGTGTGATCGTGGTCGATTTGGTTGCGATTATGTCAATATTGATAATAGACCTAAGAACCCATTACATAAGAAAGGTGATGATTGGGTTGTGCTTAGTAAAGAACAAGCGATACAAGAAGCTGCTAGTACACTGAAAAATAATTGTAATAAAATCATTGGTATTGGATCTTCTCGTGCTAGTGTGGAAAGTAATTTTGCTTTATTAAAATTAGTAGGAGCAGATAATTTTTATACTGGTATTAATAGTTGCGAACAAGAACGATTATTATTAATAGCTGAAATATTGTGTAATAGTGGAATTTATGTTCCGTCATTACGCGAAATAGAAAGTTACGATACGATATTAATATTGGGGGAGGATTTAACTCAAACTGGAGCACGCCTAGCGTTGTCAGTACGTCAAGCTTCTAAAGAAAAATCTCGTAAAGAAGCGGAAGCTCAGGGAATTTTTGATTGGCAATCTGCAGCCATTATAAATAATTCTCAAAATGTTAGAAACCCTATATTAATTACTAGTGTTGATAAAACAAAATTAGATGATATTGCTATATTAACATATTATGATTCAGTACAAAATCAAGCACGTTTCGGTTTTGCTATTGCTCACGCATTAGATAATACTGCTCCTTCAGTTAAAGATTTTGACTCTAAACTGAATGATAAATTAGATATAGCTGTACAAAAATTAATGGAAGCACGTAAACCATTAATTATCTCAGGAAGTAATGCAGGTAGTAAAGAATTAATTGCTTCTGCAGCAAATGTCGCTCGTGCTTTAAAAAATCGTGGAAGTGATGTTGGCATTACTTTTATTGTGAGCGAAGTGAATAGTATGGGTTTGGTAATGTTAGGTAAAAAAGATTTGGATTCAGCTCTTATCGATATTTGTAGCGGTGATACTTCATCTATTGGTTTAATTGTATTAGAAAACGATTTATATCGTCATGCAAAGGCAACTCAAGTCAATGCTGCTTTAAATAAAATTAATTATTTAATTGTATTGGATCATCAATATAATTTGATTCAAGAAAAAGCAAATTTAGTTTTGTCGGTTTCTAGCTTCGCTGAAAGCGATGGAACCGTGATTAATTATGAGGGACGAGCACAGAGATTTTTTAGTTTATATAAGAAACAGGTGTATGAGAGAAATGTAGTTGTTTTAGAAAGTTGGAGATGGTTATATTCAATACGTGATTGTTATATTGACTATACTAGGAAAAAGGACCTGAATATTGATCAGGTTATAGATGCGGTTGTTTATTGTTTTCCAAAATTAATCGGAATTAAACAAACATCTCCAGATGCAACTTTTCGTATTCATGGGCAAAAGTTAGCTCGAGCTCCACATCGTTATAGTGGACGTACAGCTATACATACTAATGTTGATGTACATGAACCCTGTATAGAAAAAGATGATGATACGATGTTTTCTTTTTCTATGGAAGGCAGTCATAATGTTCGATCTATTCATAAACAAGTGGCATTTGCATGGGCTCCAGGATGGAATTCTCCACAAGCTTGGAATAAATTTCAAGATAAGGTAGGTGGTCATTTATATTCTGGAGATCCAGGAGTACGTGTACTACATACTAATAATAGTTCGATATTAAGTTGGTTTGACATGATTCCTAAATCTTTTAAAATCATGAAAAATTTTGATCGATGGTTAATAGTACCTTATTGGCATTTATTTGGAAGCGAAGAAACTTCTCAACGAGCTAAATGTATTCAAGATTATATGCCTAATCCTTATGTCATGATTAATCAATTAGATGCGTTGCAATTGAACATAAAAAAAAATATGTTGCTTAAATTTACGTGTGCTGAACAAATTTTATGTTTACCAATAAAATTTAGCATTAATTTGCCTAAAGGACATATTGGATTACCTTTAGGTTTTCCAGGTATTCCTGTATTTTTATCTGGTATGTACGCGCACGATGTTCAAGGAGTATTATCATGATTTGTTGTTCGTCAGAAATTATTACACTACATTGGTGTTCTGCTATTCTTCGTGCCATAATTATTTTGTTAGCGATAGTTGCTTGTGGCGCGTATATGAGTTTTTTAGAGCGCAGACTGTTAGCATTATTTCAAAATCGCTATGGTCCTAATCGAGTAGGTTGGAATGGATTATTGCAGTTATGGGCTGATTTAATTAAAATTATGTTTAAAGAAGATTGGGTCCCTCCATTTTCTGATCGTGTTATATTTATTTTAGCTCCAGTAATAGCTTTCATTTTCTCACTAATGAGTGCATTAATTATCCCATTTACTCCTACATGGGTAATATTAGATTGTAATATTGGCGTATTATTTTTTCTTATGATGTCAGGATTAATGGTTTATTCGGTATTACTTGCAGGTTGGGCGAGTAATAATAAGTATTCTTTAATTGGATCTGTGCGTGCTGCAGCACAAACTCTTAGTTATGAGGTATTTTTAGGATTATCTGTCATGGGTGTAGTTGCTAAATCTGGATCATTTAATTTAAAAAATATAGTTGAGGATCAAGTATATTTATGGAATATAATTCCTCAATTTTTAGGATTTGTTACTTTCTTTTTAGCAGGAATAGCTTTGTGTCATAGGCATCCATTTGATCAACCAGAATCAGAGCAAGAGTTAGCTGCTGGTTATCATATTGAGTATTCTGGCATTAAATTTAGTATGTTTTTTATTTCTGAATACATCAACATGATTGTAATTTCATCGTTTATTGTAACGCTATTTTTTGGGGGTTGGAAAGGACCTTGGTTTCCTCCTATTATCTGGTTTGTCGGTAAAACTTTTTTATTTTTGATTATATTTGTATTAATTCGCGCGGCATTACCTCGTCCACGCTATGATCAAGTGATGTTAATAGGTTGGAAGTTTCTTTTACCTGTTACGTTGTTTAATTTATTAAGTACTGCTGTTATTATTTTATTATAGATTATTTATATGGGTTAAATATAATGAAGTTGAGCAAGATTTTTACAGATATCAGTTCTATATTGCGTAGTGTCTGGATGATAGGAATGCGGGCATTCAGTAAACGTGAAACTCAGCTGTATCCTGATGTTCCGTATATTCCATCACATAGATATCGTGGTCGTATTGTATTAACTCGAAATTCTTCAGGTCAAGAACGGTGTGTAGCTTGTAATTTATGCGCTGTAGCTTGTCCAGTAGGATGTATTTCTTTAAAAAAAGGAGAATCTGTGGATGGACGATGGTATCCAGAGTTTTTTAGGATTAATTTTTCTAGGTGTATTTTTTGTGGTATGTGCGAAGAGGCGTGTCCAACTGCAGCTATTCAGTTAACTTCAGACTTTGAAATGAGTGATTTTAAAAGGCGTGATTTAGTGTACGAAAAATCTGATTTATTAATATCAGGTCCTGGTAAATACTCAGAATATGATTTTTATCGATTTTCTGGTAAAGAAATATTGGATAAAAAAAAGGGAGATGCAAAAAAAGAAATGCAGCCTATAAGCGTTAAAAATATATTGCCTTAATCTTGAAGTTAAGAAGGGGTAATTAAGAGGGATGTATTATGACAGCTTTATTTTATGTTTCTGGTGTTATAGCAATAATATCTACAGTGTGCGTAATTGTGCATTATCACCCAGTACATGCTTTGCTATATTTAATAGTTTCATTTATATCTTTATCGTGCAATTTTTTTTCTTTAGGAGCTCCTTTTGCCGGCGCTGTAGAAGTTATTATTTATGCCGGAGCTATCATGATTTTATTTGTATTTGTAATAATGATGCTTAATGCAAGAACTATCACATTTAGAGCACAAAAAAAAAGTAGATTTTTAAGTCCTATATTAAGCTGTGGCGCTATGCTATTGACAAGTATTTTGCTTATTATTTTATTGTATGTTTCTTTTGGGTTGAAAGATTGTTTCATCAATATAAATAGACCAATGATAGACTCCAAACAAATTGGAATTTCGTTATTTGGGTCATATCTATTGATGGTAGAGTTGGCATCATTTTTATTATTAAGCGCATTAATCTCTGTGTTTCATTTATCACGAGATCATAAATTATCTGATAATTATATTGTTTCTGATCAGTCGAAAGAATAGAGAATATGATTCCTTTATCGCACGGTCTTAGTTTATCTATAATTTTATTCGTATTAGGATTAGTGGGTCTAATAATAAGACGTAATATGTTATTTATATTATTAGGGCTAGAAATTATGATGAATGCAGCTGCTTCAGCTTTTGTAGTTGTAGGATCATATTTAGGGCAATCAGATGGTCAAGTTATATATATATTAGTAATTACTTTAGCTGCATCTGAAGCTGCAATTTCTTTAGCTTTGCTACTTCAACTATATCGTCGTTATCACACATTGCAGATTGATAAAATTAGTGGGATGCGTGGATGAATCTACTTTTTTTAACTATATTGTTTCCGTTTTTAGGATTTACTATATTAGCTATTTCTCAAGGAAGATGGTCTGAAAATATTTCTGCTATAATAGGAGTAGGTACGGTAAGTTTATCTCTATTGACTACTATATGTATAATATTTAATCTTTATTGTAATGTTGGTAATGACATGACTTTTGTGTTTGTACAGGATCTGTGGACATGGTTTTCTATTAACGATTTATGTATTGCTGTAGCACTTAGGTTAGATGGATTATCCTTAATAATGTTATCATTAATAACTGGAGTTGGATTTATTATTCATTTATATGCTGCTTGGTATATGAGTGGATGTGAAGGTTATTCTCGTTTTTTTGCTTATACTAATTTATTTATGGCGAATATGATTCTTTTAGTATTATCAGATAATTTATTGTTGATGTATTTTGGATGGGAAGGCGTAGGTTTGTGTAGTTATTTATTAGTTGGGTTTTATTATTTTGATTTTAGGAACGGAATGGCAGCGCTAAAAACGATTATTATAACACGCTTTGGAGATATATGTTTGATATTCGCACTATTTATGATTTTTGATCAATATCAAACTTTAAGTGTTAGTAGACTATTAGCATTAGAACTCAAATATTCTTCATCATATCATTTTTTTAGTGATACTACATGGATATCTTTTATGTTACTCATCGGAGCAATAGGAAAATCAGCTCAGTTACCTTTACAAACTTGGTTAACAAGCGCTATGGTTGGACCAACTCCGGTGTCGGCATTAATCCATGCAGCTACTATGGTTACTTCTGGTGTATATTTAGTAATTCGTATGAATAATTTTTTTTTAATGACTCCAAATATTTTATATTTGACTGGTGTTATCGGTTCATTGACTATAGTGTTATTTGGTTGTTCCGCGTTATTACAAAGCAATATTAAAAAAATTTTAGCATATTCTACTATTAGTCAAATAGGATACATGTTTTTAGCTTTAGGAGGACGTCATTGGGGAGCTGCTATGTTTCATGTAGTAACGCATGCTTTTTTTAAAGCATTGTTATTTTTAGCGGCAGGATCATTAATTTATGCTTGCAGATATGAACAAAATATTTTTAAAATGGGAGGGTTATATAAATCTATACCTTTCATTTATGTATGTTTTTTAATAGGCGGCGCGTCTTTATCTGGAGTTCCTATAATTACTGCTGGATTTTATTCGAAAGAATTAATTATGTTAAAAACCTTGATTAATCATGATTATTTTTTCCTGTTTTCAGGATTAATAGGAATATTTTTGACACCTATCTATACGTTTCGTATGATTTTTATTGTGTTTCATGGTTCTAATAAAATAGAGCCACGCATATGTAATAAATTTACTCAAAATTTTCCTCTAGTTGTGTTGTTGTTATTATCTACGTTCATTGGGGGATGGATAAAATTACCTTTATCAGTAGATATCGTTGGTACTGATACCAATATGATATGTAATTATAGCCAAGTATATTTTGAAATAGCGTCTGGGTTTTTAGTGATTTTTGGTATTTGGTTTGCTTCTATTTTTTGGCTGGATTCTTTAAATAGCATTGAAAGACAGATTATTAGACCTCGTTTACCTGAAATAGTAGAGCGATATATAATATTGTTATGTTACTATGGATGGGGGTTTGATTGGTTGTATAAATTACTATTTGTAAAACCATATTTGTTTATAACAAAAAAATTATCCTATTCTGATCCAATTAATATAATCATAAATATTTTCACATCATTATTATGTTGGCTTAAGAGTGGTTTGATATTAAGTGAAAATGGAAAACTAAATTGGTATATAGTGTCAATGAATATAGGAGCAGTGATTATACTTATTATGATTTTAACTTATAATCATATGTAAGTTAGTCCAATATACTATTTGGATGTATATGAATACAAAATAAATGTTAGAATGTGTGTTTCAGCGAGAAAAATAAAATAGTATGTTATTACTTATCTTAATATTTATCCCTTTTTCTTTTGGATTGTTATGTTGGCAATCAGAACGTATTGGGTATTGGATGCCTCGTTGGGTTGCTTTATCTGGAATAGGTACAACATTTTTTATTACTTTGTTTATATGGAAAAATAAGTTTAATAATGTATTGAATGTATATTCAACAGGGTATGTATTTCCTCAATGGGAATTAGAATATATATATCCTTGGATTCCAAGATTCGGGATTAATTTTCATTTAGCGTTAGATGGATTTTCTTTGTTAATGGTGACATTATCCGGATTTTTAGGATGTATGGCAGTGTTGTGTTCTTGGTGTGAAATTAATCGTTATCAAGGTCTTTTTTATCTCAATTTATTATGGATTTTAAGTGGAGTTATCGGTGTTTTTTTGTCAATTGATATGTTTTTATTCTTTTTTTTCTGGGAAATAATGCTTGTTCCAATGTATTTTTTAATATCTTTATGGGGACATAAAGAAGTAAACAGAAGTGATCGGATTAATACTGCTACTAAATTTTTTGTTTATACTCAATTTAGTGGGTTATTAATGTTGATTTCTATTATTACTCTTGTTTCTATAAATTATAATATAAATGGAGTGTGGTCTTTTAGTTATCAAGATTTATTGAATACGATGTTATCATCGAACATGGAATACTTGATTATGTTAGGATTTTTTTTTGCTTTTGCAGTAAAAATGCCAATCGTTCCGTTTCATGCATGGTTACCAGATGTTCATAGTCAAGCTCCTACTGCTGGGTCAGTAGATTTGGCAGGAATTTTATTAAAAACAGCAGCTTATGGATTTTTCCGATTTATTTTGCCGTTATTTCCTTGTGCTTCTAAATCTTTTGCTTCGATTGCTATGTGTTTAGGCTTATTAAATATTTTTTATGGAGCTTTTATGGCATTTGCACAAACTGATGTTAAGCGTTTAATTGCATACGCTAGTATATCTCACATGGGATTTGTATTAATTGCGATTTATAGTGGTGTTCCTTTATCATATCAAGGAGCTGTTGTACAAATGATTTCTCATAGTTTGTCGGCTGCTGGAATGTTTATACTTTTTGGTCAGTTATATGAACGAATAAATACTAGAGATATGCGTTTAATGGGAGGGCTATGGAGTCGTTCGTATTTAATTCCTGCATTTTCTTTATGTTTTTCGGTAGCAACATTAGGATTACCAGGAACTGGAAATTTTATCGGAGAAGTAGCTATTTTATTTGGTAATTTTAAAGCAGCTCCTATAATTACAATACTAGCTTGTTTTGGGATAATATTTTCATCAATTTATTCTCTTATTTTGATACAACGTATGTATTATGGTCCAACATTAATTTCTATTGATAGTAGAAGTAAGTTGTTAACGAATATGACATTACGAGAAAAGTCTATCATTATAATATTATTATTGTGTATTTTTTTACTTGGGTTTTTCCCGCAATATATTTTGGATACTTCGCGCATAACTATGCAAAGTATTGATGTTTGGTTAAAAGAATATAATTATTCAAACATAATCACATTGTAACATAATAGGGCATTAATTCTGAATGGTAATAACTTGGATACAAATAATTTCATTACTGCCTGTACTAATTATTGGAATGACAACAGTCATTATTTTGTTATCTATTGCGTATCGGCGTAATTTATTTTTACATGCTTTATTGACAATATTTGGATTGAGTACAGCGATGGGGTCACTTGGAATAGTACGGCATCAAGGTATTCAAAATATTTTTCAATCAATATGTATCGATAATTTCGCTACATTATATATAATATTGGTATTGGCTTCTAGTTTAGCAAGCGCTATATTAGCTTATAATTGGTTATTGAGCTATCCAAGTAACCGGGATGAATTTTATTTGTTGTTACTTATTTCTAGTATTGGCGGGATTCTATTAGCGAGTACAAATAATTTAGGTATATTATTTTTAGGAATAGAATTAATTTCGTTGCCGTTGTTTGGGTTGATAGGTTATTCTTTCTTTAAAAAATTTTCTTTAGAAGCAAGTATTAAATATATTATATTATCCGGGATATCTTCATCGTTTATATTGTTTGGTATAGCGCTAATATATGCTGTAACTGGTTGTTTATCTTTTACTAGTATTATTAGCGCATTACACCTCATTATGTCGCATCAGTCTATATTGTTGTTAATTATAGGATTGGGCATGGTGATGATTGGATTTGGATTTAAATTATCATTAGTTCCATTTCATTTATGGACTCCTGACGTATATCAAGGGGCCCCATCTTCAGTGTCTCTATATCTAACAACTAGTAGTAAAATAGCTATTATATCAGTTTTGATACGATTGTTTATGGTTTTTCCTGATCAGTATAATAAGATATTTTATATATTTTTATCAGGAACAGCATGCTGTTCAACGTTATTTGGAAATTTAATGGCCATTAAACAAAATAATCTTAAGCGGGTTTTAGCTTATTCTTCGATTGCACATATAGGTTATACATTAATCGGTGTAATTGCAGCATTACAAACTAATTCCATGGCTTTAGAAGCCATTAGTATTTATCTAATAAGTTATTTGCTTGCTAATATAGGAGTATTTGGTGTTATTTCTATCATATCAGTTTTTTGTGCTGATGCGTATACAGATGTATTGTTTACATATCGTGGTCTTTTTTGGCGCCAACCGATTTTATCGATATTATTTACAATTATGATATTATCTTTAGCAGGTATACCAATGACGTTAGGTTTTATTGGTAAATTTTATTTATTTGTGTTGGGCATGAACAGTCAATTATGGTGGCTTACTATTTTTATAGCAATGAGCAGCGTGATTAGTATAATTTATTATTTAAGAATTATAATAAATTTATACCTTAATCCTATTAGAAATTGTGTAGGTATTAATTCTAGTTCTGCGTCTAGTTGGATTATTACTCCAAATGGAATATTAGTAATTATTGTATCTTTTTTTATATTGTTTTTAGGGCTATATCCGCAACCCATAATTTATTTAATCCATGTAATGCATTTAGGTGATGCAATCGGATTATTTTAAACAACAAAAGATGATTGTAAATCTTAACACATAATATGAATAATTTAACAAATGAATTTTTGAATGAATACATTTTAATGAGAACATGACTAAAAATGTGTTACAACAATTTTAATATAATGTGTTCTATAGGGACACAACAGCAGGTCAGGATCTCATTGGAACTAGTATAACCTAAAGGTTCTTTATGATATTGTACTTTTCCTTTGATTAATAAGGCGCGGCAACTTCCGCAATAACCTGATCGGCATTGATAATTTAGTAGTGGTATACGGTGTATTTCCAGCGCTTCTAATAAAGAACGATAATTTTTATTGTTATGATAAAATTGCATATTTAGATATTTTTTTGAAAAAATAAATATTTTACAGTTGAAAATCATTAAATTCATCATCCTTAATATTGGCATCTATTTGTCCTACTAGATAAGAACTAGCTTCTACTTCTTGAGGTGCTACTTGTACATTGTCCGATGATAGCCAAGAATTAATCCAGGGTATTGGATTAGATTTAGTATTAAAGGGCATGTTCAGTCCGATTGCTTGCATACGCATGTTGGTAACGTATTCAATGTATTGACAAAGTATATCTTCATTTAAACCTATCATAGAACCATCTTTGAATAAATATTTAGCCCAATTTTTTTCTTGTTCTGCAGCCATTAAGAACAGTGCGTAACTTTCTTCTTGGCATTCCGCGCTGATGTCAGCCATTTCTGGATCATCTAATCTATAACGCATTAGATTAAGGATATGTTGGGTAGAGTTTAAATGTAAGGCCTCATCACGGGCTATAAATCGTATAATTTTTGCATTTCCTTCCATAAGTTTTCTTTCAGCAAATGCAAAAGAGCAAGCGAAACTTACATAAAAGCGAATAGCTTCTAAAACGTTAACGCTAATTAGACATAAATATAGTTTTTTTTTGAGTTCATGTAAGTTTACTGTGACAGTTTTATTATTAATATGATGGATTCCAGTTCCTAAAATATGATAATAACTGGTTAATTCAATTAAATTATCATAGTATATTGCAATATCCTTAGCACGTTTTAAAATTTCTTTGTTACTAATAATATCATCGAATATTAAGGACGGATGATTAACAATATTACGAATAATATGAGTATAAGAACGAGAGTGGATAGTTTCAAAAAATGACCAAGTTTCTACCCAAGTCTCTAGTTCTGGTATCGAAATTAATGGTAATAGAGCTATATTGGGGCTACGTCCTTGAATAGAGTCTAATAATGTTTGATATTTTAAATTGCTAATAAAAATGTGTTTTTCGTGTTCTGGTAATGATTGAAAATCTATTCGATCTTTGGAGATATCTATTTCTTCTGGGCGCCAAAAGAAAGAAAGTTGTTTTTCGATTAGTTTTTCAAAAATAGAATGTTTTTGTTGGTCAAATCGAGCAATATTCACTGGTTGTCCCAAAAACATTGGTTCGAGTAGTTGATTATTTTTTTTTTGAGAGAAAGTTGTATAAGTCATTTTTATTCCTATATTAAAACGAAACATAAATATATAATTTAGATTATAGATAATAGTAACTGTATTTTTAAATTACACAAGCATCACTAGTACATATATTGGATTGATTATGTGATATTAATTTGTGCGTATCTTTAGCGCCATCACGAGTGTTATGATAGTATAATGTTTTAATACCAAGTCTATATGCATATAATAGATCCGCAAGTAGTTGTTTCATGGGTACTTTTGATCCCGGGAAACGAGATGGATCGTAGTTAGTATTAGTTGAAATGGATTGGTCGATAAATTTTTGCATAATTCCTATTAATTGCAGATATCCTCGATTATTTGGCATTTGCCATAATAATTCATAAGCAGATTCTAGCCTAATAGATTCAGGTACTACTTGTCGCAAAACTCCGTCTTTTGAAGTTTTTATGCTAATGTAACCTCTAGGAGGTTCTATTCCATTAGTAGCATTGGAAATTTGTGACGAAGTTTCTGATGGCATTAGCGCAGATAATGTAGAATTTCGTAATCCATATTGTCTGATTTTAGCGCGTAACTCTTCCCAGTTATAATGTAATGGTTCATTGATAAAAAAATTGAGGTCCTTTTTATATGTATCAATAGGCAGTATACCTTTAGCGTATGAAGTATCATTAAACCACTCACAAGATCCTTTTTCTTTGGCTAAATTGTTAGAAGCTTTTAATAAATAATATTGAATAGCTTCAAAAGTACGATGTGTTAGTTTATTAGCACTACCGTCTGAATAACGTACTCCATGTTTAGCTAGATAATAAGCATAATTAATTACCCCAATTCCTAGAGAACGTCTTCTTATAGCACTACGCTGTGCAGCAGGAATCGGATAGTTTTGATAATCTAACAAAGCATCGAGAGCGCGTACTATCAGAGTAGATAATTCAGATAAGTCGTCAAGATTTTCAATGTTACCAAGATTGAAAGCAGATAATGTACATAAAGCAATTTCACCATTATAGTCATTAATATTATTTAACGGTTTTGTTGGTAATGTTATTTCCAAGCACAGATTAGATTGACGAATTGGTGTAGTAGCACTATTAAAGGGGCTATGAGTATTACAATGATCTGTATGTTGAATATAAATTCTTCCAGTAGAAGCTCTTTCTTGCATCATTAAAGAAAACAGTTCTATTGCTTTAATTCTTCGGTGTCTAATATTGTGATTATGTTCATATGTATTATACAAGCGTTCAAATTCATTTTGATTAGTAAAAAAAGCTTCATATAATCCGGGGACATCGGACGGACTAAATAGTGTAATATATTTTCCTTGAATGAGTCGTTGATACATTAACTTATTGATTTGTACACCATAGTCTAAATGGCGTATTCGATTAGAATCTATTCCACGATTGTTTTTTAAAACAAGTAAATTTTCTATTTCTAAATGCCAAATAGGATAAAATAATGTAGCAGCTCCTCCACGTACACCTCCTTGAGAACATGATTTTACTGCTGTTTGAAAATGTTTATAAAATGGAATACATCCAGTGTGAAATGCTTCTCCGTTACGTATTGGACTACCTAATGCTCTAATGCGTCCAGCATTAATACCTATTCCAGCGCGCTGCGCAACGTATTTTACAATAGCGCTAGATGTTGCATTGATAGAATCGAGACTGTCATCACATTCGATTAATACACAGGAGCTAAATTGACGTGTAGGTGTACGTACTCCAGACATAATAGGTGTTGCTAAAGAAATTTTGAAAGTTGAAATTGCATTGTAAAATTGTTTGATATAACTCATGCGAGTTTTCTGAGGATATTTAGAAAATAAACAAGCTGCAGTTAATATATATAAAAACTGAGCACTTTCATAGATTTCTCCAGTTACTCTATTTTGTACTAAGTATTTTCCCTCTAATTGTTTTATAGCAGCGTATGAAAAATTCATGTCTCTCCAATGATCAATAAATGTATCCATTTGATCGAATTCTTCCGCATTATAATCGTTTAGTAAATGTTTATCGTATTTACCTATTTTTACTAATCGTAATACATGATTGTAAAGTGTTGGTGGTTCAAATTGCCCATAAGCTTTTTTACGTAAATTAAATACTGCTAAGCGTGCTGCTAGATATTGGTAGTCTGGTTCTTCTTTAGAAATTAAGTCTGCTGCTGATTTTATGATGGTTTCTTGAATATCAGAAGTTTTTATTTCGTTATAAAATTGTATGTGAGAACGTAATTCTACTTGCGAAACAGAAACTTTTTTTAGGCCTTTGGCGGCCCAATTGATAACTCGGTGAATTTTGTCGAGATTAATAGGTTCGAGATGACCATTTCGTTTAGTAACTAGTAGAGTTTGATTCATATAAGTACATGCCTATTTTAAAATACTAATAGTATTAGTCACAGTAATTCGTTATGAATAAATTCTAGCTTAGATTTGTAGTACAATAATGAATTAATGATGACATTATAATTTTTATGTGCAAAAATAATAATAATTAATTACAAGCAATATAAGTAAAGAATGTTCGTATTATTTTAATTTGATATAAGTATTAAAAAATAATTGTAATTAATTGTCTCGCAAAAGCCCACTATTACATTATATTATATTATTTTTTAATTTTAAACGTATCGAAACAAATGCATTGCGTTTTAATGAATTATTAGAAATATTGTTTATTTTCAACATGATTATATAATTTAGATTATATTTTTGAAGATTGTATTTGTTATATTAAATTATCTTTTAATGGTATAAAATATTTATTATTTATTAGAGTAATTATATTAATATCTTTGTTTAGAAACAGGAGTATTTATTTTCGTTGAGTGTGTAAAATATAGTTCGCATCAACGTTGTTGATTAAGGTACATTTATTTGTAAAGGGATTATAATATAATCCAGTGATGTTTTGTTCTTCTAAAGTGGTAGAGTCAATCCATTCTAGTAACTCGGACGGGGTAATAAATTTATTAAAATTGTGAGTACCTTTGGGGATAAGGCTGAATAAATACTCAGCGCCTATTATAACCAGTAGCCATGATTTAAAAGTACGATTTAATGTAGAAAAAAACACTGATCCATCTATTTTGATCATGGTAGAGCAGGCATGAATAATTGATATAGGATCCGGTACATGTTCTAAAACTTCCATACAGGTTATTACATCATAGTAATCAGTGTGATTGAGAACATGATTTTCTATGGGTTCTTGAGTATAGTGAATATTTAAGTCTTGGTTTAAGGCATGTAATTTTGCTGCTTCTAAAGCAGAAGTATTTATGTCTAGTCCAATAACTTTTGCTCCTGCTTGCGCCATACTTTCCGATAAAATACCTCCGCCGCATCCAACGTCTAATATTTTTTTTCCAAACAGTCCATTACTGTGTTCGATAATATAATTAAAGCGTGTCAAATTAATATGATGTAATGGTTTAAATATATTGTGAGGACCCCACCATTGAGATGTAGATACGTTAAATTTATTAATTTTTGTTTTATTTATATTTTTTTGAACTATTGTAAGTTTATCGTTAACTATGTTTTTCATGTTAAGATTTTCCTAAAATAATAAATGTTAAATTTTATATATTTAATATTAGTAATATAAATGATTTACAAAATTATTAGTTTATTAAAATATGATTATAAATCAGATGATATATATAAAGTAATAAATACGTTTATTTTTTATGTAATAATTTTATATTGCTGAGTGATTTATATTATAGATTATAAATGATGTAAATTAATTTCTAGTATCATATAACTAAAGAATAAATAGAGGATATAAATGCATGAATAATTTTTCTAAAGAAATTACACAGATTGATGTAGAAGAAGAATTAACGCGTTCTTATTTAGATTATGCTATGTCGGTAATTGTTGGACGTGCATTACCAGATGTACGAGATGGATTAAAGCCTGTGCATCGGCGCGTATTATTTGCTATGCAAGTACTAGGTAACTATTGGAATAGAGGTTATAAAAAATCAGCTAGAGTAGTAGGTGATGTCATTGGTAAATATCATCCTCATGGAGATGCGGCAGTATATGAAACAATTGTACGTATGGCACAACCTTTTTTAATGCGTTATGCTTTAGTAGATGGACAAGGTAATTTTGGATCAGTAGATGGAGATCCAGCAGCAGCTATGCGTTATACTGAAGTACGTATGTCTAAAATAGCAAATGAATTGTTATTAGATCTAGAAAAGGAAACTGTTGATTATGACTTTAATTATGATGGCACTGAAAAGATTCCCGGAGTACTACCCGCTAGAATTCCGAATCTTTTAGTTAACGGGTCCGCTGGGATTGCGGTAGGGATGGCCACAAATATTCCTCCACACAATCTTTCTGAAGTCATTAATGGATGTTTAGCATTCATAGACGATGAAGATATCACTACTGAAGGATTAATGCAATATATTCCAGGCCCAGATTTTCCTACTGCTGCTATTATTAATGATTGCAGTGGTCTACAGGAAGCATATAGTACCGGACGGGGTAAAATTTGTATTCGTGCTCGAGCAGAAATTGAAACTGATGTGAAAAGTGGCCGTGAATCTATTGTAATATATGAAATTCCTTATCAAGTTAATAAGGCTCGGTTATTGGAAAAAATTGCTGAACTAGCAAAAATAAAACGCATTGAAGGAATATATAATTTGCGTGATGAGTCCGATCAAGATGGTATGCGAATAGTTATCGAAATTAAACGTGATGCGATTAGTGAGATTATTTTGAATAATTTGTATTCTTTGACTCCATTACAAACTACATTTGGCATTAATATGGTAGCTTTACATCAAGGTCGACCAAAGACTATGTCATTAAAAGATGTTTTATCTGCTTTTGTATGCCATCGTCGTTCAGTAGTAGTACGTCGTGTTATGTTTGAGTTAAAAAAAGCTCGTAATCGTATTCATATTATAGAGGGATTGGCTATTGCATTATTTAATATTGATTCGATTGTTGATCTTGTTCGTAAATCTGATAGTTCTACAGAAGCTAGTTCTGTTTTAATGTCGTTATCTTGGAAGCTGGGTAATATTCTTGATATGAGGCAAACGAATTTCATTAATTTTACTGAATTCGATCGATCAGAAGCAAATAATGTTATTCGTAACAATCAGTATTATCTTACTAAGGATCAGGCTCAAGCTATTTTAGATTTAAAATTACATAAACTTACTACTTTAGAACATGAAAAATTATTAAACGAGTACAGTAGTTTGTTAGAAAAGATAAAAAATTTGATTTCTATTTTAAAGGATCCAAAATGTCTTATGGCTGTAATCCGACAAGAATTACTAACTATAAAAGAGGAATATAATGATCCTCGTCGTACTGAAATTAGTAGTAATATCGAAAATATCAATGTTGAAAATTTGATTAATCAAAAGGATGTAGTAGTGACGTTGTCGTATCAAGGTTATGTGAAATATCAACCATTAACAGATTATGAAGCACAAAAACGAGGTGGGAAGGGAAAGTTGGCAACGCGAATTAAAGAAGAGGATTTTATTACTCGATTATTAATAGCTAATACTCATGATACGATTTTGTTATTTTCTAATTATGGCCGTATATATTGGATGAAAGTTTATCGACTGCCAGAAGCTAGTCGTGGATCACGAGGTAAACCGATTATTAATCTGTTACCGTTGGATGTAAATGAACGAATTACTGCTATTTTACCTATTCAGAATTACACAACAGGATATCAAGTTTTTATGGCGACTAGTAGTGGAGTTGTAAAAAAAACATCACTCACTGAATTTAGTCGACCACGTAATGTTGGTATTATTGCGCTAAATCTTAATGATGGTGATGAATTGATTGGTGCTGACATAACTGATGGCAGTAATGAAGTAATGTTATTTACTGCTTATGGAAAAGTTGTTCGGTTTAAAGAAACACAAGTACGTAGCGTGGGACGATCGGCAATTGGGGTAAAAGGTATTCATTTATTACAAGGTGATCGCGTAGTATCTTTAATTATACCGAAAGATAAGAGTTCTATTCTTACTGTTACTCAAAATGGTTTTGGAAAACGTACTAATCAATCAGAATATCCAATCAAGTCACGTGCTACTCAAGGTGTTATTTCTATTAAAGTTACGGAGCGAAATGGTAATGTAGTTGGTGCTGTACAAGTAAATCAAGTTGATCAAATAGTGATGATCACTGATTCAGGTAGATTGGTTCGTACTCGTGTTTCTGAAGTCAATATTATTAGACGCAATACTCAAGGAGTGATGTTAATTCGTATCGCTCATGATGAGCGTGTAGTTGGATTACAGCGTGTTGTGGAATCTGTAGAGAGTGAAAATGGATTTGTTTGTTGATTTAGTATTATATATAATTTGGTTTTGATATTAGTTATTAACTTTTTGATAGTAAAGTGTATTAAATAATTTTAAAATATTTTATTTCTTTAAAATTAATGCTATATCGTGTATTGTTTAATTGTACGTTGTTTGAGATATACTGTTAATATGTGATATATAGTGATGATTTACGAAAATTAAAGCTTTTAGGTAATTAATCTATGATGATGGATAAAATAGTTAATTGAGAGCGGTAATAATTTAAATTGAGATAGGGAAAGTATATATAATTTAAATTATGATAAAATCATTTGTTATTCATGTTGAATATAATGATTAGACGTAATATGATATTTAGTGATAGAAATTGTTAGATAGATTATTTATAATAAATAGGAAAATAGTTATTTGTTAGGTAATTTTAGTATGCGATATCAATTAATGGGTATTTAATGTACGTTGATTATTATTAAAAAATTAATGTCAGATTTAGCATTGAATTGTTGGTAGTATTACTTATTACATGATGAGGTATAAATATGAAATTACGGTGTTTTACTAGCCTGGTTGCGACTATGGTTATGGCAAGCACTGCTGGGGCTGCTGAAATTTATAATAACGATGGAAATATATTAAATATATTTGGTAGTATTATTGGAGGTCATTATTTTTCTAGAGAACATACAAAAAATGGGGATAATTCATTTTTAAGATATGGGTTTTCTGGAAAAACATATGTTAATGATAAAATTGTAGGTTTTGGTATGTGGGAACATGAAATTTCTTTAAAAAATATTGAAGGAATTAATGTAAATAATAGCGGCAAGGTGTTGCTTGGTTATGCTGGAATAAAATTTGGAGATTTTGGAAGTATTGATTATGGACGGAATTATGGAGTGCTATACGACGTAGGATCGTGGACGGATGTAATACCAGGATTTGGTGGAGATATATTATTTATAGATAATTTTTTGTCTAATCGCAGTTCGAATGTAGTTACATATCGTAATAAAAATCTTTTTGGTTTCGTAAATGGGTTGGATTTTGCTTTACAATATCAAGGTAAAAATGATGTTAATAAAGAAACAGGTCGTACTTTAAAAACAGCTAATGGAGAAGGATATGGAGTGTCTGCGTCTTATGCATTGGATAATGGATTAGCTGCATCTGCGGCGTATGTTAATAGTAAGCGCATTGCTGAACAAATCGTTTTAGATAACAATGGTGGTAATAATGATAATGCAGAGGCATTCTCTTTTGGGGTAAAATATGCTGGAAAAGGTATGTATGTCGCGGCTACTTATGGCGAGACTTATAATATGACCCCATTTGGAAGTTTTTGTGATAACATTACTCCAGAAAATATTTATGGGTTTGTTAATAAGGCAAAGAATGTGGAATTAGTAGCTCAGTATCAATTTGATTTTGGACTACGTCCTTCTGTATCTTATTTACATTCAAAAGCTAATGATTTAGAAAGTGGTTATAGTAATTTTTTAAAAAAATGCATTACAGTTGGAACTAGTTATGTGTTTAATAAAAATATTTGTACCACTATAGATTATAGAATTGATTTATTAAATAAAAATAGTTTCACTGATGCATCTAATATTAATCCAGATGATATTATTGCATTAGGAGTAGCCTATGTATTTTAGTTGTTTCACCTATGTATTGCACTAAAAACAAAGGCGGATTATATGATGATAATAATCCGCCTTTGTTTTTAGTGCAATACATAGGTGAAACAACCATATGTTTGTTGAGGAAACATAATATATGTCAAAATTATGTGTTGGTATCATTTGCGGAGGGCGTTCTTTAGAGCATGAGATTTCATTAAAATCAGCTATGTGTATTGCGCAATCTATTGATACATGTCGGTTTGAAGTAATGATTTTATGGATAGATAAAAAGGGATGTTGGTATCTAAAAAATATAAATTTTGATACTTTATTTTGTTATAAAGACGATACATATATCTCAATATTGTTACAAAGCTATCCTCATTGCTTTTCATCGAATACTAGAAACATAAATGATTTATTAAGATTTGATGTTATTTTCCCTATAATTCATGGCACATCAGGCGAAGATGGTGCTTTGCAGGGTTTGTTATGTATGATGAATATACCATTTGTTGGTTCTCATATTTTAAGTTCATCTATAGGTATGGATAAAGACGTGTCTAAGCGTTTATTGCGTGATTCGGGCTTATCAGTTGTGCCATTTAAAACTTTTTTAGTGAACGATCGACATAAAATAGATTTTGATGATCTTGTTTCTACTTTTAGATTACCTTTTTTTGTAAAGCCAGTAAATCAAGGGTCGTCAATAGGAGTTTCAAAAGTTACTAATCGTAAATATTTTAATCAAGCTTTAGTAAAAGCTTTTTATTTTAGTCACAAAATATTAATAGAACCAGCTATTATTGGAAGAGAATTAGAATGTGGAGTATTGGGTAATGATAATCCAGAGGTTAGTGTGTGTGGTGAAATTATATTATCAAATAATAATTTTTATACTTATTATAATAAATATATAGCGCACGATGTTCAGATCTCAATACCTGCTTTAGTTAACGATTTAATAAGTGATGAAATTCGTAGTATTACTTTACGTGTGTTTCAGGTATTAAATTGCTCTGGAATGGCTCGTGTAGATTTTTTTTTAACTTCAGATAATCAGATTTTTGTGAATGAAGTGAATACATTGCCTGGATTTACTTATAACAGCATGTATCCTAAATTATGGGAGATAAGCGGGTTAAATTTTCAAAAATTAGTTACTAAATTGATAGAACTAGCCTTAGATCTGCATGATAAAAACAATTCTTTTTATCATGCAGATAGCAGTTTATTAAATTATTTTCGGCATGAGAGGATTTGAACCTCTGACTTCCGCCACCCCATGGCGGCGCGCTACCAAACTACGCCACATGCCGTGTTTTGGTTTTTATAAAGAATTGTAAAAATCGGAAAATTAATTTCTAAAATATAATATATAATCTATATATTATGTATAAATTTTAAAATTTTTCACTTATAAAAGTTAAAACCTTACATTTCATATAGCATATTGATTTTCATTGGTGGTTTTATCTCATTTTTTAATATAAATGTAAATTTGTATAATATATAGTTTTTAATTATAAATTTAATTTAATATCATTTTATATTATTTCTTTATTACAATAAATAAATAAGTCTATGATTAAATTTAAATATTATTATTTTGATAGTTAAGTGTTGTATATAAATGTATTATTTTTTAGTTAGTATTAAATACGAATGAAATCAATATGAATTGGTTTAGGCTTAAAAGGATGATATTGTATCTCTTGTATTTTAACTGTTATAGATTTTTTATTTTCAAGAAATAAGAGAATTAGGTTATTTTTATATAGTTGCGCTACAATATCAGGATGCAAAATATCGTTTTGATTTAACATAATGGATAAACTTTGTTCGTTGTCTTTGCTATAGATAATAGCTGGACATTTATTTTGTTTACGTAAGCGTCTTGTTGCGCTTTTTTTTTTATGAATACGCAAGTTAGCTTTAATTGTCAACATTGATTTCATACCTGTAAAATATAATGTTACACTTTAAGTATAATATTATGTTTGATAAAAATTTTTTATATGTTATATGTAAATTATTTATAAGAATTATTTACAAACATAAACAAATTACAAAATTAATATTTATATATTACCAAAATTTTAACATCTTGGTAGCATAATTTATTTGTATTATACATGTTAATGTATGTTGTATCACAAATATACTAAAAATTGTTTATTTTATTTACGGAAATCAGATGATAATATAGATATATATTATACTTGAGTAAGTGCGATGTGGGTTCATATTTTTAATAATTAAATCTTATTTAAATTTTATATTAGATTATTTTTATTGTTTTAATATAATAGAGGATGTTTATCATATAGGTGAAATTATTAAAGAAATATATTTATATAAGTAAATATTAAGAAATTTAAAATTAATATATTTGATTATGAGTTTTATGGTAATTAAATTTAATATTTTTAGTATTTACTAATATGTATTTAGTTGTGTGAGTTATTTTCATGTTATCATAAGAACTATACTATAAAAAATTCGTAAAAAATCTATTTTAGAGAAGTTGTATGTCAATCTTGACACAAGAAGCGCTGCTAGTACGTGATGCTTTATCAGTGCAGGGGTTGGAAAACCCACTAATTGCATCGAATATTAATAGTCAAATTCGTAAAAGTCGTATTGAAGATCATGTGAAAGCTATTATACATCTTCTTAATCTTGATTTAAAGAATGATAGTTTGTCAAATACTCCTAAACGAATAGCTAAAATGTATATAGAAGAAATTTTTTCAGGTTTAGATTATTCAAATTTTCCCAAAATTACAATTATTCAAAATACAATGCAAATCCATGAAATGATCACAGTGCGGGGGATTAATATCACTAGTACTTGTGAACATCATTTTATTGTTTTTAATGGCAAAGTTACTGTTTCTTATATTCCAAAAAAAAAAGTGATTGGTTTATCAAAGATAAACAGAATAGTGCAATTTTTTGCTAAAAGACCACAATTACAAGAGAGACTGACGAAACAAATTTCTTTAGCATTAAAAACATTACTTAATACTAATGATGTAGCAATATTTATTGACGCAGTACATTATTGTGTCAAATCTAGAGGTATACATGATATCAGTAGCACTACAACTACAGCTACTTTAGGGGGTGTATTTGAGTCGAATTCAAATACTCGAAAAGAATTTCTGCATGCAATTATATACTGTAATCATTAAATTTTATTTTTTATAAAATATATAGTATTTACATCTTAGAAGAGTTAAAAATTTTTGGGTATAATAATTGGTTATGATACTATAACACTAATTAATATTACAGTATCTGTTTGTATAGATATTTGAGTTTTTAAAAATACAATCTTTTTTACTACATGTAAGTAATATATATTAAAATATATATTTTCTAAATTTATATATTAAGTTATTTTATAACTTAATATATATTTTAACATTGTGCATGTAATTATTAAAAATTAAATAGGATAATTATAAGAGATGAAAAAATTTTTATTTATATTAGTTTTATGTATTTAAAATTTTTTACATAGATAGTATAAATTAAACTGGATGCGATAGTGTGTGGATGTGAGAGATAATTTTAATAAATAAATTGTGTATTCTCGTTTTTATTAATCGTTGTTGATTAATTATTATTCTAATTATATTTAATATTTGGGATTATATTAACTATATATTATAGGAATGATGTATATTTATAGATCGTTTTAATATTTTGTATTGGTATGGCGTGATAGTATTTTAATAAGGAAAACATTTTTACTAACCTGAATTTTTATATTTGTGTATTGTATATTCATTTATATTTGATTGTTCAAAAAGATAATAATCATATTGTATCCATAGTATATGGTTAAAACCAGGGTATGAATTGTTAATTAGGAAGAAGGTTTAAGTTTCTATGTAGTTTTGGCATTGTAAATATATGAATAATTTGATTATATGTTTTAATATTTCTGCGTTGTAAATAATTTTACTATAGTGAATTTATTTAGATATTTATAATTAGGAGTTTAAGTTATTTGATTTATTTTCTATAGATGAAATTTGATCGGGACTAATGCGTAAAAAAATTATTTTAAATTTATTAATTCTATGATTTAATAATGGCGCAGAAAGACTGTCCCATGTAAGGTGGGTATTGAGAAAATTTTCACTGTATTTGGCTAATGTAGGTAAGACAGGTTTTAAGTAGATCATTATAATGCGAAACAACTGAATACCCATAGAATAAATAGATAAAGCCTCTTTTTTACGATTTTTATTTTTTGCAATGATCCATGGAGCGGATTTGTCTATATAAAAATTAGCCTCATCTGCTAATTTCATTATTTTACGCATTGCGTAATTAAATTCTCTTTTTTGGAATAATTCTCCTATAGAGGGCTTATATTTAATAAACATATCATATAGAACTGGATTTTCTAATGTATTTGCTAATTGTCCACCATAATATTGGTGGATAAATCCGGAATTTCTGGACGCTAGATTTAATACCTTATTAATAAGATCTGCATTTACTTTGGTAGTAAAATCTGATAGATTCAAATCTATATCGTTAATATGAGATGAAAGCTTTGTAGCATAATAATATCTTAAATAATCTGGATTTAAATATGATAAATAGGTACTGACATCGATACATGTTCCTCTAGATTTTGATATTTTAGATCCATTCATAGTAACATGTCCATGAACAAATATATTAGTTGGTTTACGGAATTGACTACCAGATAAAATGGCTGGCCAAAATAGGCTATGAAAATAAATAATGTCTTTACCTATAAAATGATATAATTCTGCTTTGGAGTTTAGGTTCCAGAAATCCTTGAAAGATATATTTTTATTTTTTTTGCACAAGTTTTTAAAAGTCCCCATGTATCCTATAGTTGCATCCATCCAGACATAAAAATATTTTTCTGAAGTATTAGGAATTTTAAATCCAAAATATGGTGCATCTCTAGAAATATCCCATTGTTTTAAACCTAACTTAAACCATTCTTCTATTTTATTGGCTACTTCTTTTTGTATACTTCCAGATCGTATCCATATATGTAATGTATCAGTAAAAGCCGGTAAATCGAAAAATAAATGTTTAGATTTTCGTATTATTGGAGATTTTCCTGAAATAACTGATTTTGGGTTTATAAGATCTAATGATGTATAAATAGCGCCACATATTTCGCAATTATCTCCGTATTGTTCTAATGCTTTACATTTTGGACATACACCTTTTATAAAGCGATCTGGTAAAAATATGTTTTTTTCAGAGTCATATAATTGATAAATATATTTAGATGTAATAAATCCATTTTTTTTTAATCGAAAATAGATATTATTTAGTAATTCACGAGTTTCTTCACTATGAGTAGAGTAATAGTTATCATAACTTATGCCAAATTCGTAGCAATCTTTTTTGTGTTCTTTTTGCATTTGGGCAATCATTTTTTCTGGTGCTATGTTAAGTTTTTGTGATTTCAACATAATGGCAGTTCCATGTGCATCGTCTGCACAAATAAAATACACATGATTACCCTTCATGCGTTGATAACGAACCCATATATCTGCTTGTATATGTTCTAACATGTGCCCAATATGAAGAGAACCATTAGCGTAGGGTAGGGCACAGGTAACTAGCATTTTTTTTGTAGTCATAAAAATAAATTAAATTGTCTGAATGCACGGTACAATAACATATATCTAATATTATTAAAAATTATTTTTTATATTTTATAGTTAACGTTACGGAATATAATAATGCAATAAATTAATTTTATATTAAATAGAAAAAATTATATCAGATTTCTTTTTTGATAACTTATATTAATAGTTTATGTGATGTTTTAAAGAGAACAATGTTCTGCTTAACAAAAATATATTTTTATAAATTTATGATATATTTTAGATTTAAATGTAGCGTAGATAATGAATAGAATTTTATTATGTTTATATATGAAAGACGCATTGCATGTATAAGTATTCAATTTAAAATATATAGTTGTATCAGATTATGTTTAATAACAAGTCTTTAAAACTAATAATTTTTATATTGTTTGAGAATTTATATTTACGATCAATTTTTGTTTAAAAATTTTCTATTTTTATATTTTAATATATTTATGTATAATATCTTATACTATAAACTAGTTATAAATTAGTAATATAAAACTATTATTGTTACAATATAGAACATATTTATATCATAAAGGAGCGAATGTGTTTACAGAACAAAAAGTTGGTATTATCGGGATGGGTGTTATGGGGCGAAATTTAGCACTAAACATTGAAAGTAGAGGTTATTGCGTTTCTATTTATAATCGTTCTAAAGATAAAACTGACGCAGTTATTTTTAATAATCCAAAAAGAAATATTATCCCGTTTTATTCAGTAAAAACATTTGTGCTTTCTTTAAAGAAACCTCGTTTTATATTTTTAATGATTACGTCAGGAATATATATTGATGATGTTATAAAAGTATTATTAATGTATATATCTCCAGGAGATATTTTAATTGATGGTGGTAATTCATTTTATAAAGACACCATGCGTAGAAATTTTGAATTATCAAAAAGAGGGATATATTTTATTGGAACTGGAATTTCTGGAGGGGAGGAAGGGGCGCTAAAAGGCCCATCTCTTATGCCTGGAGGACAAATAGATGCATATGAAATGGTTGAATCAGTTTTTAAAAAAATTGCGGCTCGTGTTGGTAACGAAACTTGCGTTTCATATATAGGGCCGAGTGGTTCTGGTCATTATGTTAAGATGGTGCATAATGGTATAGAATATGGAGATATGCAGATCATTGCCGAAATATATTTTTTTTTGAAAAATATATTTCATTTAACTCATGAAGAATTAGGAAAAATTTTTAATGAATGGAATCAAGGTGAATTAAACAGTTATCTTATTGAAATAACAAGTCGTATATTTGTTAAAAAAGATGTGAATAATAAATATATTATTGATTCTGTGCTGGATGTGGCGGAAAATAAAGGTACTGGAGCATGGGTTGGTCAGGATGCTATTGATTTAGCAATACCATTGAGTATGATAACTGAATCAGTATTTGCTCGCTATATATCTGTGTTGAAAAATCAACGTATTAAAGCATCAAAAATATTTATCGGACCAAATAAGAAGGTTTTCTTAGAAAGCAAATATTCATATTTAGAAAAAGCACAAAAAGCATTGTATCTTGGTAAGATTATTTTGTATGCGCAAGGTTTCTATCAATTGAAAATTGCATCTGATAAGTATCATTGGAATTTAAATTATAAAGAAATCGCTAAAATTTTTCGTGCAGGGTGTATTATTAGAGCAAAATTTTTGCAAAAAATTATTGATATTTATTCTCAAAATCCAGAAATAACTAATTTAATGTTGTCTCCATATTGTGTTTCTGTCGCAAATAATTACCAAAGAATGTTGAGGGATGTTGTGGTTTGTGGTATTCGATATGGTGTTCCAATGCCTGCTTTATCTGCTGCTATAGCATATTACGATAGTTATCGCAGTGATTTATTACCCGCGAATCTTATTCAAGCGCAAAGAGATTGTTTCGGAGCGCATACTTATACATGCGTTGATAAACAAGGCCTGTTTCATACTGATTGGCTAGAATGAATATAAAATATTATTGTGTGATTTAAATTAATTTTGATAATACGCGGTGCAATATGTAGAATGTACAGATATAATTTTTATAAAAATTTACATTTTCTATCTGCAAGTAGAGATGGTGTATTTTATGCAGTTTAATAAGATTTAGTTATATGTTAATATAAACCTAATAAATTGAACAGCATTTGTAAATAAATTTATTAGGTTATTTATATATAAAAATAAATAGCAAGGCCAATCTTGTTAATGCTTAGTAGTCTTATTGTACTGTTTCTATATGTTATGTTCTATCTGTTTATTCTTATGATGTCGTATTTTTAGTTCTTGAATAATTGCGTTAAAAGTTGATGATTTGCATTGCAACAAGACTAATAGGTGATATATCAAATCTGATGCTTCATTAATAAGTTCTGTCGTGTCACAATCAGTAGAAAGTGCTGCAAGTGCGGTTTCTAAGCCCTCCTCCCCAACTTTTTGAGCAATACGTTTAATGCCACTAGCATATAAACGAGATGTATAAGATGAATCATTAGGATGGAATGGTATGTTTTTTTTTTCAGATATAATTTTTTCTAGTTGGTAGAGAAAACTTAAATCTGCTATTCCAGGATGAAAGCAACTACTAGTATTATTGTGACAAGTAGGTCCGTGAGGTACAACAAATATTAATAACGTATCATGATCACAATCTGAATACCAATTAATTAATTTTAATGTATTTCCAGATGTTTCTCCTTTAGTCCATAATCTATTTTTGCTACGCGAAAAAAAAGTGACATGTTTAGTTTGTTCTGTCTTTATCATCGATTCTTTACTCACATGTCCTAACATTAACACTTCTCCTGATCTAGCATGTTGTACAATAGCAGGTATTAAACCGTGATTTTTAGCCCAATTTAATTTTTGATGTTTGTTTTTAATTAGCATAATCTAATTTGTATTCCTTCTCTAGATAAGAATTGTTTTAATTTATGAATATCAATAATTTTTTTATGAAAAACTGAAGCTGCTAATGTGCCATCTACATCAGCGTCACGAAAGGCTTCTAAAAAATGCTGATAAGTGCCGGCTCCACCAGAGGCTATAAGCGGAACTTTGCAATGTTTTCTAATGTCTTTTAATTGATCTAGATCATAACCATTTTTCATGCCGTCTTGATTCATCATGTTTAATACTATTTCTCCGGCCCCATATTCTTGTACTTTTTTAACCCAATCTAATGTTTTCCATGTTGTAGTTTTTATACGATGACTATCTCCAGTATAGCATTGTACTTGGTATATTTTTTTTTTAGGATTATGCCAAGTGTCTATACTAACTACAACACATTGTGTACCCAAATGATCAGCTAATCTTTGGATTAACGTTGGGTTTATTAAAGCAGGAGAATTAATTGAAATCTTATCAGCTCCAGATGCAAGAATTTGTTTAGCTTGTTTTACTGTACTGATTCCTCCTGCGACACAGAATGGAATGTTTATTATTTCGGCAATTCGAGAAATCCATTTTTTATCTACTACTTGATTGTTAGGTGATGCTGTAATATCATAGAACACCAGTTCATCAGCTCCTTCTCTTTCATAACGATTTGCTAAATCTAAAATATCCCCTACAATTTTATGGTGCTTAAATTGTACCCCTTTTATTACTTTATTATTAGCTACATCAAGACAAGGAATTATTCGTTTTGCCAACATGATATTGCCTCAGAAACAGTAAATTTATTTTCTAAAAAAGCACGACCAATAATTATTGATTTGACCCCGGCACAACGTAACTTGGAGATTTCTGTTAGTTTATAAACACCCCCAGATGATTGGAATAATATTTTTGGCCAAGAACGACATATGGATTGATATAAAGATATGTTACTACCTAATAGAGTTCCATCTTTAGAAATATCTGTACAAAGAACATGTTTTAATCCTACAGGATAATATTCCTCTATTATTTGCTCTAATTTAAAATTAGTTTCTTTTTGCCAACCGTGAATGGCTATGTTTCGATCTTTTGTAGAGGAAATGCGTATATCTATTGCTAAAACTAAATGATTGGGATCAAAATATTTAAACCATTTTTTTACTATTTTTGGCTTTGTAATTGCTACAGAACCGAATACTACACGTGTTGCCCCTGATTCTAAAAGAAATTCTATATCTGTAGCGTTACGTATACCGCCTCCTATTTGTATCTTTAATAAGGGAGTAGATTCTTTTATTAACTGACTAATTAATAAACTTTGTTTATTTTCTGGATTCTGCGCGCCAGTTAAATCAACTAAATGAATCATTTTTGCTCCTTGGCGTATATATTTTTTTAATAATGATACAGGATTTCCGTAACTAGTTTCCATATGATAAGATCCCTGATACAGTCTAACTATTTTGCCGTTAATAATATCTAGTGCGGGAATAATCACAAATTAAATCTCCAAAAAATTTTTTACTAATTGTTGTCCAGGTATTCCTGATTTTTCTGGATGGAACTGTACACCAAAAAAGTTATTATATTCTATAACTGAACTAAATAGTTGGCCGTAATTTGTTGAAGCAATGGTTATATGACATATTTCTATCAAATAACTATGCGCAAAATAGAAATAATTGTTTTTCTTTATACCATTAAATAAAGAATTTTTTTTAGGAACAGTAATAGTATTCCATCCCATATGTGGCAGCGGCAAACCATAGTATTTCATACGTTTAACGGGTACATTAACAATTTTTAAGGTTTTGATGCCATTATTTTCATCGCTATGAGTACCAAATAACTGCATTCCTAAGCAAATACCCAATATTGGTTTAGTACAATTTTGTATTAACGTAACTAGATTTTTTTTTTTAATTGCTTCATTGCAGCTGCGGCGGTACCAACTCCTGGTAAAAACAGTTTATCTGCTTTAGATATAATATCGACTCTATCACTTATTATTGGATTGTGCCCTAATTTATGTAACATGGTTTTTACAGAAAATAAATTAGCACAATTGGTATTTATAATAACTATATTCATAATAATGTTCCTTTAGAGCTTGGTATATTATTATTATCTATATAAATAGCTTGGCGCAATGCTCGACCAAAAGATTTAAATAAACTTTCTGCTTTATGGTGGTCGTTATTACCGGTTGCTTTTAAATGTAAAGCACAGCTCATTTTTGAAGATAATGAACGGAAAAAATGTTCTATCATTTCAGTGCTGAGATCTCCTATTTTTTGAAAATTATATTTAGCTTGATAGTGAAAGTATGTTCGTCCAGAAAGATCTAATATACATTGCGCAATGCTTTCATCCATAGGTAAAGTGAATCCAAATCTTTTAATACCACATTTATTGTGTAATGCTACGTTTAAAGCTTCTCCCAATGTTAAAGCCGTATCTTCAACAGTATGATGGTCATCTATGTATAAATCGCCTTTTGCTATAATATTCATACGTAATCCGGCATGGATAGCTATTTGTTGTAACATATGATTAAAAAAATTAATTCCAGTATCAATATAACTTTTGTCATTTTGATCTAACCATATCTTTATATCTATATTAGTTTCTTCAGTGGTACGATGGATATGTGCTGATCTGTAATGTTGTATTAAATAGTTTTTAATTTTTTTCCAACCAAAATTAATATGATGATACCGTATTCCTTGAATACCCATATTGGTTGCTAAAATCATATCAGTATCTCTATCTCCAATGACATAACTATTAAATTTATTTAATCTGTTATCAATTAACCAATAATTTACTAAAGCAGTTTTTGGTTTGCGACAACTACATTTTTCTTCAGGAAAATGAGGACAAATTAATATTTGATTAAACTTAATACCTTGAGATTGAAATATTTTAATCATTAGATAATGTATTTCGTCAAATTTTGCTTTGGGAAACGAAACGCTTCCTAGTCCATTTTGATTAGTAACTATAACAAATTCAAAACCTATATTTTTAAGAGCTATAAGGGCAGAAATAACATGTGGTTCTAATGAGAATTTGTCTAAAGAATCAACTTGAAAATTATCTTTTGGCTCGTTAATTAGAGTTCCATCTCGATCTATAAATAAAATTTTATGACACATGAATGCTCCTATATTTATTTACGTAGATGATGAAACGCGTAGTTTTTTTAAAATAGAAACTACGCGGTTACATTCATTAAATGTACCAACAGTGATTCGTAAGCAATTAATTAATCCTAGCTGATCGTTTTGATCTCTTAAGACTATACCTTGATTTAACAGTGCATTAAAAACTTGATATTTTGGATTAAATCTCACTAATACATAATTCGCACTACTGGTAAACACTTTTTGCACACAAGAGCATTTTTTTAAACCTGTAATTAATATGTCTCGGTTTGTATTAATTATAGCTATTCTATTTTTAGTATATCGTATATTTATTGGAGCTAAAGCTTGCTCTGCGATATCAATTACTGGAATAGGCAATGGATATGGCGCTATAACTTTTTCTAATAATTTAATAATTTCTGGATTAGCTAAAGTAAAACCGCAACGTATTCCCGCCAGTGCGAAAGCTTTTGATAAAGTTCTTAAAATAACTAGATGTGGATACATGGATAACCAGCGTACTAAGCTTGCATCAGGACAAAAGTCAATATATGCTTCGTCAGTTATTAATAGGGCTCGATTTTGGATAATATTTAATAGTTTTTTTAAACTATTTAAATGAATAATATTACCAGTAGGATTATTTGGGTTACAAATATAAATTAATTTAACATTATTTAATTGTGATTTAATAGATACTAAATCAAGTTGCCAGTTTTTATTTTTTGGTATGATCCGATAATTAATTCCTAAAATTTCTGCAGTGGTTTTGTACATGCCATATGTTGGAGGGCAAAATACAATAACGTCTTTTCCGGGATTACAAAATACTTTCATTAATAACTCAATACTTTCATCAGCTCCTCTTGATACTAAAATCTGATCAGATCGTACTCCGGCATAGTAAGCATATTTGTTGATGATTTCTTGTGGTTGGCACATAGGATATCTGTGAATTTTTTTATAACGCAATTTATAGTCGGGAGCGATCGGAAATTCATTGGCGTTAAGCCATATGTTACCTGAATGTGTTAATCTTCTGGCAGATTGATAAGGTTTTAGAGCTAATACATTATTCCTAGCTAAGTCACGAATGTTCATTTTGTTCCTTGATATGATTAATGCGATATATTACAGCATATTCATGAGCTTTTAATTGTTCAATTTGTGCTAATGTTTTAATTGTTGATGATAATTTTAATAATCCATTTTGAGTTAATTGTTGTACTGATATTCTTTTTTGAAAATCTACAACTCCTAAACCAGATGTAGCGATTGAACGTCCGTATGTAGGTAACACATGATTAGGTCCGCTTGCATAGTCTCCAGCAACTGCTGGAGACCAATTTCCAAGAAATATTGATCCGGCATTAATAACGTGATTTAAATAATCTTGGGCATGGGAAATATGAATGATTAGGTGTTCTGGAGCGTAATCATTACTTATAGAAAAACATTCCATCAAATCATTAGTAATAATGATACGGCCATTAGTTAAGGAATCTTGAATTATATTTTTACGTGGCAGTATTTGTAATTGTTTATATAGTTCTTTTTTTGTTTGTTCTGCAATGTGTATACTAGGAGTGATTAATATCATATGCGAATCAGGTCCATGCTCTGCTTGTGATAAAAGATCTGCTGCGATAAAAATAGGATTAGCTGTATTGTCTGCAATAATCAATACTTCAGAAGGCCCAGCCAACATATCGATAGCAGTTCCATTTGGTGCAAAATTAATTTGCCGTTTTGCTTCGGTAACCCAAGCGTTACCTGGTCCAAAGATTTTATCTACTTTTGGAACAGATTCGGTACCAAACCCCATAGCAGCTATAGCTTGGCTTCCTCCTATTTGATAAATCTCATTGATGCCACAAAGCTGCGCAGTATATGTAATTATATCGGGAACTGGAGGAGGAGAACATAATATAATACGCTTACATTGAGCAATACGAGCTGGAATACCCAACATCATCACTGTTGACAGCAATGGTGCAGTTCCTCCTGGAACATATAGTCCGACAATGTTTAATGGCCGAATAATTTGTCGACAGTACACTTCGGGGAAAGTTTCTAAATTTATTTCTGAAGAATATTGTGCTTGATGAAATTTTGTAATATTAGTTATCGCGATATGTATTGCTTTTTTTATGGTGTTAGATAAATTATTACCTGAGGTAATAATAGTTTCAGATGGAATCCTCAATTGTTTAGTTTTCACTTTATCGAAATGCAAATTAAATTTAAATAAAGCGCGGTCTCCTTCATTATGAACTTGATTAAGGATGTCTTTAACATTTATACTGATATTCTTTAAGTTATTGTTTATTGGGCGGATAAGTAATTCTTTTTGTTCAGATTTAGAACAATAGTTCCAATAAATAGATATAGGATGTTTATGAGCGCTCATAATGTTATTCCATCATTTTTTCTATTGGTAATACTAAAATAGAACTGGCTCCAAGATGTTTTAAATTTTCCATTGTTTCCCAAAATAATGTTTCATTACTGACCATATATATTGCTACACGATGTTGATTTCCTGCTAATGGTAATACAGTTGGACTCTCTGCTCCAGGTAGTAAATTAATAATTTCTTCTAGTTGTTCAGTAGGAGCATGCAACATGATATATTTAGAACCTCTAGCTTGTATGACCCCTTGGATACGAACCATTAATTTATTTATTAATGATTGTTTTATGTTTGATAATTTTCCAGATCTTTGAATAAGACATGCTCTGGATCGATAAATCACTTCTACTTCATGTAATCCGTTAGCTTCTAATGTGGCTCCAGTCGAAACAAGATCACAAATTGCGTCTGCTAATCCAACGCGCGGCGCTACTTCTACCGACCCGTTTAGTAAGCAAGATTTAAAATTAATACCCAATTTATCTAAATACTGTTTTAGCAAATGTGGATATGAAGTTGCAATTCTTTTTCCTTGTAAACATTTTGGTCCGTTCCATGGTTCATCTATTGGTAAAGCCATAGATAGTCTACAATCTCCAAAATCTAATCGACGTAACATAACATAACAAGGATGATCTCCTTGTGATCGTCTTGATAATAATGCTTCTTCTAATACATTTTCTCCGATAATTCCTAAATCTACAATGCTATCCATAACTAAACCAGGAATGTCGTCATCTCGCACTCTCATTATATCGATGGCCATATTTTCTGCAAATGCTAGTAGCCGTTGTTGTTGTAAATTAATTTTAATGCCGCATTGTTCAAGCAGTTGTTGGGATTCTTTGCTTAATCTTCCCGATTTTTGCATCGCTATTCGTAATCGTGATTTATCCAACATGATATTTTTACCTTACGTAAATAATTTTTTATAACTAAGTGCTTTAATAAAATTTGTACAATAGAAGTAATTTTGACATTTTAACGAATAAGGAATTCAAATTATTTCTATTGTTAATTTATTTGGAGGATCAATCAGGGTTATGATGATAAATTAACATTTTGAAGCACAATTTTCTTATTAAGAATTTTTAATACTCTAATATTTTAACGAATATAATTAAATTTGTATAGGGCTAAATGTTATTCAGTTACTTTATTTTATACGTATATAATTAATATTTTAATTAAATTATAAAATGTTTTATAACATTTTATGTATGTTTTAGTCTAAAAATAATTATATACAGGTTTAAAATTACAATTATGACTATATATGATGAGTAATTATGATACGGGTATGTATTATTTCATAATATTATATTTATGTAGTAATTTTTTAGTTAATGTAGTTTACATTAGATCGTATCTCATTTATCTATAGATAAAATACTAAAACTATTATTCTTTATGAAAATTAAAGCAATTTTCATAAAGATACTGATAATATTTTTTTAATAAATGAAGAAGTTTGGTTTTTTGTCTATCATAGCTATAAATTGATAAAAGTATGTTTAAGTTATCGTTATAAGATTTTGATTGACTTTGATTAAATAATTTATTTTTTATATAATTTAACCATTCTTTTTGTTCCTGTTGATTTAAAGTGCTAGGAAAGTTACGAGCTCTATAATAGTACAACAATAGTTTTAAGCGACTATCAACATTGTCGATACATAAATTTTTTAAATTTTTTGGATGAGTTTTTTGGATATTTAAGATTATTTTTCGATCAGAATTATTGAAGAATCCATGATATAGCTGAGAATCTACATGAGAGTTATGATATAGAGCTTTTTGACGTAGGTATGATTCAATAATAGTATATAGTGTATGTATTTTTTTACGTAAGTGAACACTATTTTCATAAATTCTGAGAAAATTCAAATTTTTTAAACAATGTTGATAATTAGTAGAAAACTGTGTGAAATGGTTGACGTTGATATTATTTTTATTAAAAAAATTTATTGGTATTAAAGTGGGGCATGCATTTAATCGGATCAATTGTAATGGTATGGTTTTTAACACATCGTGTATTGTTATATGATTGGAATATAATTTTTGATATATTATGTTTATATTTAAATGTAATAAAGTATCTATATTTTCATTTAAATCACATGCGATTAAAATATTAGAATTTATAGGGTGCCAAGTAATTGGAGCTATATAGGTTAAAAAATTTTGATATTTATTGTTAATTTTTTTAGTGATAAATATCAGAGGGCGCATGGTTTCTAAATCGATAATTTTTTTCAGTTGGTATTTGGTACGATGATTAAATAAGAACTGAAATAATTGTGGTTGTGCTCTTTTCGTCAATTTTGTTAACTCTAAGGTAGCATATACATCCGACATAGCGTCATGAGCGTTAGAGTGTTGTATAGCGTTTGCTTGCGTTAAATCTTTTAGACGAAAGCTAGGTTTATTTTGATTATTTAATGGCCATTTAATGATGCCATATGGGCATAGCGAATAATAAGCACGTAATACATGTAATAAATCCCAGCGTGAGTTTCCTTGTTGATAAGCCCATATATAAGGATCATAAAAATTTCTATAAAAAATATTTCTACTGAATTCATCATCAAAATGGATATTATTATATCCAAGTATACAAGTTTTAGGTGTACAGAATATTTGGTTGATACGACGGGCAAATTCAGGTTCTATTAAACCATTATGTAAAGTATCTTGAGGAGTAATTTTTGTAATAAGTACCGATTTTGGATCAGGAAGATAATCGTTTGATAAGCGACAAAATAAAACTTTTTCTTTCTCTATGGGAGTTAATGTATCGTTAGTACGAATTCCAGCAAATTGTGCTGGTCTGTCTAGCGAGGGGTTTATTCCAAAAGTTTCATAATCATAAAAAAAAAACTAGGGGTTTTAGTATTTTTACTTATTAACATAGTTTACACCAGCACTTTCAGTATAAATAATATTTAAATTGTTTACTGATATTAAAAATAATGTATTTGGACGTATTTATAATATATTGTATGTTATAACACGACATAAAAAATTTTAATCGTCGTAGTACATGTATAACTAATTTTTTAATTTATCATAATTAATGTAGTTTCAATATAAAATTATTTATAAAAATAGAAGTATCGTATCAGTATGAGCAATATTGATTGGTGCAATCGAGTAATATTATAATTTTTTAGTTTAATTAAAATTAAGTATTACATAATACTAATGGTATTTATAAATTTGAATTTTAATTTTGGTTTGATTAGGTTATAGAAATTTATTATGTGTATATTTTTAAAATAAATATAAATAAGGAGATGATTTATGAGCAACGATGTTAATAAATCGTTTTATGATGTATTGGAATTTGTACGCATATTTCGTCGTAAGAATAAACTACAACGAGAGATTCTGGATAATGAAAAAAAAATTAGAGATAATCAAAAAAGAGTATTATTACTGGGTAATTTAAGTGATTATATCAAAACTGAAACATCTGTAGAAGGAATACAAGTTATTATCACTAATATGCGTAATGATTATGAAGATCGAGTGGATGAATATATAATAAAAAATGCTGAATTATCGAAGGAACGTCGTGAATTATCAAAAAAATTAAATAATTTTAAAGAATCTACAGTTGATTAAATTTAATGGAAAGTTAATTTGCGTTGAAATATTAATTTCAGTTCATTCATAATGAATTACTGTATAAAAGTAAGATATTTAAATTTTTAAATATAATGCAGTAATCGGAAGGGTAGTGGCCTGATAAAAATATAAAGATATGTTATGGATAGTATATTATTATTAATTTAATAAACATTATTATAGTGATAATCATTGATCTTAATATGTGTTATCATTGTGTTATATTTCAATATTTAGTTAAAATATTTGTGTGTTTTCTGTTTTAATAATAAAAATTATTATTATGTATCTGAGTTGGGTTTAGGTAAGTGAATATAAGTACGTTTTGAATATTTATTTTTTGTATAGTACCCATAGAAACAGATTTTTCGAAATTATCAGAAGAAGGATGTAATTCATATTTAATAATTATGGTAATAGTTAATGATGCATTGTTATTGGAGTTTGCTAAAGAAACTTTAGAGATCGAAATTAATGAAGCTCAAAGAATGTTAGATAGGTTAGATGAAAGCATTGTTTTTGCTTGTCACATATTATTGAATTGTACAGGAAAGGTTGCGGTTTCTGGTATAGGTAAGTCAGGCCATATTGGCAAAAAAATTGCCGCTTCTTTAGCAAGCACGGGTACTCCTGCCTTTTTTGTTCATCCTGCAGAAGCTTTGCATGGTGATTTAGGTATGATTGGAGCGAAAGATGTAGTGATATTTATTTCTTATTCAGGTCGTGCCTGTGAAATAATTACTTTAATGCCATTCTTAGTAGAAAGTGGGATCCCTGTGGTCGCATTTACTGGGGATATTAGTTCTCCTTTAGCTAAAGGAGCTACGTGTGTTCTTAATATCAAGATAAAAAGAGAAGCTTGTCCTATGCAGTTAGTTCCTACTTCTAGTGCGGTTAATACTTTAATGATGGGGGATGCATTAACAATGGCTCTTATGAGATATAGAGGATTTAGTTTAGAACAATTTGCGAGATCTCATCCAGGAGGTAGATTAGGAGCTCAATTACTCAATTGCGTACATCATTTAATGCGTACTGGGGAACATATTTCCAAAGTTTTTGGAGGGGTTACAGTAATGGATGCGATGTTTGAATTAAGTCGGACTGGGCTTGGATTGACAGCTGTATGCGATAATCATATTCGTGTTATAGGAGTGTTTACTGACGGAGATTTAAGACGCTGGATAGTTAAAGGCAAATCTCTCGATGACCCTATTGATATTGCCATGACTAAACCTGGATACAGCATTCCAAAAGAATGGCGCGCAAGCGTAGCATTAAAAGCGCTGTATCGACGTAAAATAGCTGCAGCTCCAGTAGTGGATAAAGTTGGAAAATTGGTAGGTTCAATTAATATACATGATTTACACCAAGCTACAACAGAGTGATTAGTTAGCTTTAATTTTGACTCCCCTGACTGGATTCGAACCAGTGACATACGGATTAACAGTCCGCCGTTCTACCAACTGAACTACAGAGGAACCAATAAACTGAATTCATATTATATTAATATGTTTGATAATACAAGTACTTAATAATAGTCGGTTGAATTAACAAAGTATTTAAATATGATGAGAAAATTGTGCGTACTATTTTCATTTAATAGTTAGATTATTTTTATGGCATTTTAATTTAAAATATAATAAATTTATTATATTTTAAATTAAAATAGGTGTGTTCATATGTTATTTTCTATATGAAAATATAAAATTTTTGTATTTTCAATGGGGAGAGATGCCGGAGTGGTTGAACGGAGCGGTTTCGAAAACCGTTTTAAAGAAATAATATCTTTCAAGGGTTCGAATCCCTTTCTCTCCGAATTCTTTGAAGATATATATTAATATTATATGATGTTTTAATGTTAGGTAGAGGTATGATGATTTATATTTAGTTACAATTGATTAAATAATTGATGATGAAATTTATATTGGTTTGTATGAGTTTTATTTTGATAATGTTAATGTGCATAATATTGTTATTTATGATTATGTTATAGTGTGTTTAAGATTATTTTTTAATTGTTTTGCTATAGATATAGAATGATAAGGGGTATTGATTTTAGTTGGTGATGTTGTATATCATTTATATGATATTAATTTATATAGCTAAATTGAAACGAATAATATAATTTATTTATGATCAATTTAAAAGATGATCATATATTTTATGTTTTATGAAGTAAGTGTTATGAATTTGATTTATATATTTATATAAATATTTGGTTGCTATCTTATATAGAATGTAAGAAGGTGTTTTTTGCAAATATTACAAATAAAATAATAACGTTATTATTCTTATTTAAGCGGTGAAAATTGGGTTTTGTTAGTTTTAAGGTATATGTGAATTTTAATTTTATAAACTGTAATTAAATAACCGGGTTGTCGATTTATGTCGTTACAGTAATGGCGGTGAGGAAGGGATTCGAACCCTTGATACATAAATTATATGCATACATGCTTTCCAGGCATGCTCCTTAAACCACTCGGACACCTCACCATTCAACAAGAAAACTTAAATAATATAAGATTTTCTTTTTTAGGTTAAATATGATTAATTTAATCAATCTGTTGTTTGATAGTATTAATTAAATATCTTAGTTTTAAATTAAGTATTAAAAATTTTTTAGTATTATAAATTAAATGATATTATGAAGCGTATTTATTTCATAACTATGTATTTTAGTCATAGTCTACGTTTCTTATTATTTTTATTATTAAGTAAAGATTGAAAAGAATAGTATTTAAATTGAAAATATAATCCTAGTAAAGTAATTAAACCGATTATACTCAGAACGATCCAAGGTAATTGCGTAAAATTTTGTTCTTTACCAATGTCATATAACCATCCACTACCGCTGTAACCTACAGTACCTCCTAAAGCTAAGCTTAGTTTACTAAAGCCTATATAACTGCTACGTGCTTTATAATCTGTCAATAAAGCTCCTAAAGTTTCTCTTGCAGGCTCTGCAATAATAGAACCTATGTAAAACATGCTAATTAAAATTAATAATGTATGTAGGTTTTTAACTAATCCAATAGGAAATAAACTAATGATAATAGTTATTAACCCTACCATCAAGCGTGTTTCTAATTTGAAGTATTTCTCACTCCACCAAGTTATAGGAACAATTAACAATAAAGATAAAATTGCTTCTATGATATACATCCATTTTATATATGATAGCTGCCCAGATACTTCATGAATACGGATGGGCAACATTAACATTACTTGAGCTGATAAGATATAATATCCGGTTAGGGTGAAGACATAAATTATAAATCTTTGATTGTTGAGTACTTTTTTTATACCTTCTAATAATGAATCATGGGAACTAGAAATTTTGTATGCAGGTAACCGCCAGGCGTTAAAAACTCCAGCGATGAAAAATAATATTGCTCCGGTAAAGCATACTAATTTAAAGTTATATTGTAGTAACCATGTGCCCAGAACAATTCCTATTATAGCACACATACTATCTTCTAGCATTAATACAGAATAAAATCTCCCTAATTCCCATGGTCGAACTAATTTAATTACTAGTGCAGTACGTGGCGGATCAAATAATGTTCCTCCTAATGCAGATAATACACATGATAAACATAATAATATAGGAGTATTTGCAATACTCATTATAATAAATCCTAAAGTACGCATAAATAATCCGGATACGATCATAGGTTTAGCACCTAATTTATCAGCAAAAGCTCCGCTAAAAATTCCTAATCCTTGTTGAATAAATTGTCGTAATCCTAAAGCAAACCCTACTAAAAAAGCTCCCCATCCTAATTGTTCAACAAAGTATATTGAAATAAGTGGAAAAACAACATAAAAACCTATAACTACAAACATATTATCTATAATTAAAAAATATTTACCTAGTCTTCTAGCTTGCGATATTGTATACATGGGTCTCCGTTTGTGTATTTTGTATACATTTTTTTACTGAGTGCATTAAAAATATTTTTAATAGTTGTATGTTTTTATTTTTAATCACGGTGTAAATTAACATGTATCTTATATTTTCTATGAAACATTTGAATATTATAATATTAATATTTTTGTATGTTTATTTTTATATATTTTATTTCAAATACAATACTTAACGATAAAAGCGATTATCTTTATTAAAGATTGCTAATATGTGTAAATATGTATGTTACACATAGTTATCAGATTTTTGATCAATTTAAAGAAAATGTATTAAGCGGTCGTTTTATTTATAAAAATATATAGCATAAGAAATATGGTTGTTATTATTAGTTATTTTAATAAGTGCTATTTTTTATGAAAATCGGTATATATACTACATTATAACAGAGATATATAATAATTGTAGTTTATATATATATTGTATTAGTATTTTAAATATGTGATTCTAAAATAGAAAATATTTTTAAAATAAAATTATTGTTTATAGAACTGATTGTTATAATTTTATGTAACTCAGCGCAATTTTGTTATTTGTAATAAAAGTTATGTTTTCATAATACTATATTTATACTGAATTTTTTAAAATTTTTAATATAATGAATCTGTTAAAGTCGCTGACTTCAATGAGTTTTATAATTATGTTATCTCGTATCTTGGGTTTTATTAGAGATACTATTATAGCTCGAATTTTTGGTGTTAGCATCATGACAGATGCTTTTTTCATTGCTTTTAAATTACCTAATCTATTAAGACGTATTTTTGCGGAAGGAGTATTTTATCAAGTTTTCCTGCCTATATTATCAGAATATCGATCTCGTGATAGCGAAGAAGAAATACGGGTATTTATTTCTATAGTATCTGGTTCATTAATATTTATGGTAGCTATTGTAGTTATCATTGGATTATTGATAGCGCCTTGGATTATTGCGGTTACTGCTCCGGGTTTTGACAATGCTACAGAAAAATTTGTTATGGCTATTAAAATGTTTAGAGTGATGTTCCCTTATATTTTATTAGTATCGTTAACGTCATTAATGGGAGCGATTTTAAATACTTGTAATTTTTTTTTAGTACCAGCGTTTACTCCAATTTTTTTAAATGCCAGTATGATCAGTTTTATGTTGTTTGCAGAGTGTGTATATTCTCATGTTCCTATTATGGGATTGGCTTGGTCAGTTATTGTAGGAGGAGTACTACAGTGTGTGTATTGTGCGTTATTTTTAGAAAAAATTAATATGCTAGTTATTCCAAAAATTCAATTTTATGACAATAGAGTATGTAGAATATATAGATCAATGGTCCCTGCTATAATTGCAGTTTCAAGTAGTCAGATATCATTAGTTATTAATACTATTCTTGCTTCTTTTTTGAGTGATGGTTCTATTTCTTGGATATATTATGCTGATAGATTAATGGAGTTGCCCATTGGAATTTTTGGAGTAACATTAACTACTGTTTTATATCCATATTTATCACGTTTTATCTCTAAGAAAAATTATCAAGATTATTCTTGTTTGATGAATTGGGGTATTAGGTTATGTTTTATACTAAGCTTACCTAGCGCTGTTATTTTAGGAGTTTTGTCTGAACCCTTAATAATAACATTGTTTAAATATGGAAAATTTTTAGAGTTTGATGTATTAATGACACAATATTCTGTAATTGCGTACGCAATAGGGTTACCTGGATTAATTTTATCTAAAGTGTTAACATCTGCTTTTTACGCACGTCATGATATTAAAACTCCAGTCCATATCATCATTGTTGTACTTATTTTTACTCAATTTATAAATTTAATGTGTATTAATTTATTAAAGCATATTGTTTTTTCTGTTTCTATTAGTTTGGGGGCATGGTTGAATGCAGGGTTGTTATATTGGAAATTTAAAAAAAAGTATTTATTTCAACTACTATCTGGATGGTGGTTTTTTTGTGGTCAATTGGTTATCGCGCTTATTATATTGTGTGTAGTATGTTTAGGATTATTAATGTATATATCTGATTGGACACAAGGGAATATTTTTTATAGATTAATTAGGATAATAGTAGTTTTAATATTAGCTGGTAGTAGTTATTGTATAACGTTATGGTTTGTAGGTATTCGTTTAAAAGATTTTATTTTTTTAAGCAGAGAAGAGGATTCTTTTGATTAAATACAATATATATAGCAATATATCACATATGTTTTACTGTTTTAATTCCTAGTAAATTTAATCCTTTTTTTAAGATACGAACAGTAATCAGTGCCAATTTTAATCTACTATGTTTTATATGTATATTGGTTGCCTTAATAATTGGACAGTGTTCGTAAAAAGAAGAAAACAGTACGGATAGTTTATATAAATAAGAACATAACATGTGAGGAGCACCTTGACTTGCTACTGTGGTAATTATTTCTTCAAATTGAAGTAAACAAATTGCTAACAATTTTTCTTCTTCAGTTTCTAGTTTAATATTATTTTGTTTTGGTTGAAAATCAAGTTGTTTAGATTGTTCAAAAATAGAAAAAATTCTGGTACATGCATATTGTATGTAAGGCGCAGTATTTCCTTCAAATTTTAACATGTTATTCCAATCGAATATATAATTTATAATACGGTTTTTTGACAATTCAGAATATTTGATAGCGCCAATACTAATAATATGTGCTAATTTATTTATTTGAGAATTTTTTAAATTAGGGTTTTTGCTTAAAATCAATAAACGAGCACGTTTTAAGGCTTCATCTAATAATGTTTTTAATTTTAACGCATTACCAGATCGTGTTTTAAATGGTTTTTTATCTTTTCCAAGTAGCATACCGCATATGTGATGTTCTAGTAGTACTGATGTATCTAAATAACCTGCTTTATGAGCAATTTCCTGAGCCTGCATTATATGTTGTTTTTGACGACTATCAATATAATAAATGATTCTGTCGGCATGTAATATCTTACAGCGATATTTTATGCAAGCAATATCAGTGGTACTATATAAATAAGCTCCATCCTTTTTTTGAATAATTACTCCAAAAGGAGCGCCATTTCTATTGTTATAATTTTTTAGAGGTACTACGACAGCTCCATTACTTGTGATCGCTAATCCTTTATTTTTTAAATCTGATACAATCTTAGGAAGCATATTATTATAAAAACTTTCTCCCATAATATCGCTTTTTTTTAAGCTAACGTTTAATCGTATATATGTATTTTGATTATTTGATACAGAGATATCTACTAAACGTTTCCATATTCGACAGCAATATTTATCGCCTTTTTGTAATTTTAAAACATAATTTCGAGACAATTTAGCGAAATTGGGATCAATATCATACATTTTTTTAGCTTCTTGATAAAAATGCTCTAATGTAGATAATTGTATGGATTTGTTTAATATAAATTCAGACTGAATATTTTTTTCTATATAAGCAATAAGCATACCAAATTGAGTACCCCAATCTCCTATATGATTAGCTTTAATGACATTATGTCCTAAAAAAGACAAAACACGAGCAACACTATCTCCTATAACAGTTGAACGTAAATGTCCAACATGCATTTCTTTTGCGATATTTGGACTAGAGTAATCAATAACAATGGTTTTTGGTGTAACTGGAGTGATGCCCAAACGGGGTACTGAAAAGATGCTGTTAATTTGATGGGATATCCATTTTGGATTTAAGAATATATTAATAAATCCTGGTTGTTCAATTTTTGTTGTTTGAGCAATCTCATTGAGATCGATAAATTTTATAATTTTTTTAGCAAGTTCTTCAATAGGAATATTTAATTTTTTGGAGATAGTGATTAATCCATTAATTTGATAGTCCCCAAATTCTTTTCTTGTTGATTGTTGTATTTGTATTAGATTGAAAATAGATTTATTCGTAATTAATAATAGAGCTTGATTTATTTTTTTTAGTAAAAATGTTTGAATATTCATATAAACATTTAAGAATATATTATCTAATAGTATTAGATAATATATTAATTTTCAATGATGTAAATTACAAATTTATTTTATAATTGCGAATATGATTTTCAGGTTATGTTCTACTTATTAAATATATTCGTTATGTTGGATGATAATTAAGTTATGTAAAATTATTTTGAAAACTAATGAAAATAATAGTTGTGCATATAGGCAATATAACGTGCTTTATTTGCTAAGAATTAAATATTTTAAGTTTTGTTTTTGATGGAGAATTTATTCTAGTTTTAATTAAATTGTTTTATATTATAATTTTATAAAAATATATAATTTTAAATAAAATATATATAATTTGTATTAATCAAAATTATGTACTTAATTTTATTAAGTATTAAGGATATTATTTCATCAACATGTTCAACATAAGTTACAATTAACTTTAATAAATTTAAGTATAGTTCAGAATGAGTATTCTTTAGTTTTAAGGAAATGATTAATATAATATCAGATAATGATTTTATTTGTATGAATTTTATAGAAATATATTTTATGCAATTAGATATTCATGAGTAGAGGGATTTATATGCGCACTGCATATTGTGGTCAATTAAATTTGTCTCATGTGGGATTGGAAGTTACGTTATGTGGTTGGATAAGTAAATATCGTAATCTTGGTGGGTTAATATTTATTGATTTACGTGATAGAGAAGGACATATACAAGTATATTTCGATGTTAGTGATAACAAAAAAATGCGTATATCTGCAACTACATTGAAACAAGAATTTTGTATCCAGTTAATAGGAATGGTTCGCGCACGACCTAAAAATCAAATCAATAGCAATATATCTACTGGTGCTATTGAAATAGTTGCAAAAACTTTCACTATTCTTAATACTTCTGAGCCATTACCATTAGATATTAATCATAATAATATTGAAGAAAATAGATTAAAATATCGTTATCTTGATTTAAGACGCCCAGTGATGCTACATCGAATGAAAACTCGATCGCGTATTATATCAATTGTTCATCGTTTTATGGAATTGGAAGGATTTTTAAATGTTGAAACACCAATATTAACAAAAGTTACTCCAGAAGGCTCACGTAATTACATTGTACCTAGTAGATTGCATATAGGTAAAAATTACGCCTTGCCTCAGTCACCTCAGATATTTAAGCAATTATTAATGGTTGCTGGATTTGATAGGTATTATCAAATTACTAAATGTTTTAGAGATGAGGATTTACGTTCGGATCGTCAACCAGAGTTTACTCAAATAGATATTGAAGCTTCTTTTATGTCTGCACAAAAAGTGAGAGAACTTATGGAGATTTTTATTCGTATTATCTGGCGCGAAATTTTAAATGTAGAATTAGGAACGTTTCCTCAGTTAACGTATTCTGAAGTAATTCAACGTTTTGGATCTGATACTCCAGATTTAAGAAATCCAATAGAAATGATTGATATATCATATTTGTTTAAGTCAGGCCAAAATAGGTTGTCTTTTATTCGCACAAATAATATTGATATTCAGGTAGTAGTTATGAAAGTGACTAATGGCAGTACACTGACGAAAAGACAGATTGATGAATATGTTTACTATGCTAAAAAATGTGGTTTGCGGGAATTAATGTGGATTAAGGTTCGATATAATAATGGTAGCCTTAAAAAGGAAAGTAATGAATCAGTTCTTGACTTTTTAAATAATTCGGTATTGGATTTGATTTTAGAAAAAACTAATACTAAAAATGGTGATATTTTATTTTTTGGATTTAGTGAGGATCAAAACAAATCTATTACGCAAATATTAAGCCCTTTAAGATCTAAGTTAGGCCATGATCTTTGTTTGATTAAAAAGGATTCTTGGGCTCCTTTATGGATAATAGACTTTCCAATGTTTAAAAAAAATAGCTACGGTGAACTTGTATCTATGCATCACATTTTTACTTCTCCAAAAAATTGTGATATTTACACGTTACAAAAAGATCCGTTATTAGTGACTTCAGAGGCTTATGATATGGTTGTTAATGGGTGCGAAATTGGCAGCGGATCAGTTCGTATTCATTCATTTGATGTGCAACAAGCAGTGTTCAATATTTTAGGTATTACTAGAAATGAACAGCAAGAAAAATTTGGGCATTTAATGAATGCTTTGAAATATGGAGCGCCTCCTCATGCTGGTTTAGCATTTGGTTTAGATCGGTTAGCTATGTTATTAACTGGAGTCAAGAGTATTCGAGAGGTTATTGCGTTTCCCAAAACTACAGCAGCGATAGATTTAATGGTTAATGCACCTGATTGATATAAGTAATCAGGTGTTTGTGATATTAGTATCATAGTACTTTATGTGGTACATTTGTTAATTATATTTTAAAAAGTGTTTAAGAAGGCTGTTTTAGATGTTTTAAAATATAAAAGTAATAAATAGAATATTTAGTGTTTATGTTATTTTGGATAGATTTTTAGGCAATGTGATTTTTAAAGGTAGTATTTGTTAATATTAGAGTTTTATTTTCGTTTATATTTTCTTTTAGTTTTTTAAGAATTATTCTATTTGTTAGAAATCATAATATAAGGCAATTAATTAGTGTGTAGTATTATAGTTCGTTCTATTAAGTTATTATATCGTTATGTGCATAAGTGTTATTTTATAATGTCATCTATATTGCTATTAATTATCATAGTTATGACCATTTGGAAATTTTTTATCCCGTGTACATTATTAAATAAAAGTAAAAAAAATTATAATAAGGAATTTTATCTTAAGAAAGATGAGTCTCATCAATCTGAAATTATAAAAAATAAAAAATTTTTCAATAGTGCGATGGTCTATTTTGATATTTTAAAGAAACACTTATATCTTAACAAATTATCGAAAGAAATAAATGTATATAATCATATAGTATGTCAAGGTGATGTTTTGAGTGAAATTTTAAAGAAATATAGTAGTGATGGTATTGACTCTTCTGGTGTTTCGCTTTTATTACAACAATATCCAATACTTAGGAAGTTAGAAGCGGGACAAATACTTTCTTGGATGATGATTACGAAAAAAAAATTACAATGTTTAGTTTGGAATATTTTTCCACAGGAAATTCGCGTATATAATCGGATGCATGCTAGTTTTACAGAAGGTATTATTAGAATTTTAAATCAATTAAATAATAGTTTATATCCTGCAATTTTATTTACAGGTGAATTAAATGGAACATTTATTGATAGTGCTCGTTCTTTAGGTATAGAAGAAAATTATATTATAGATATAAGTAATGCATTACAATATCAATTAGATTTTCGAAAATTGCGTCAAGGGGATAGATTTGCGGTATTAATATCGACAATGATGGATAGAAGCTATAATGTTGAAAGTAAATTACTTGGAGCAAGATTGTATACGTCTGGTAAAAACTATTACATATTTCGCGCAAATAATGGTAAATTTTATGACCGTGAGGCTGTAAGCCTAGAAGGCAGTTTTATACGTTTTCCTACCTTAAAACCATTTCGTATATCTTCTAATTTTAATTTAAACAGATTAAATCCTGTAACTGGACAAGTATCCCCTCATGCTGGAGTTGATTTTGCTGTTCCCATTGGTACTCCGGTTTTTTCGGTAGGAGATGGAGAAGTCATTGTAAGTACATATAGTAAAATTGCTGGCAATTATATAGCAATTAAACACGGCTGCCATTGTATAACTCGATATATGCATTTGAAAAAATTACTGGTTATACCTGGACAAAAAGTTAAACGAGGCGACAATATAGCATTATCTGGTAATACAGGTCGATCAACAGGTCCGCATTTGCATTTTGAAATATGGATTAATCATCGTCCTGTGAATCCATTAACTACTAAGATTTTAAATATTGATAAGTTATCAGGAAATGAACGCATAATATATTTAAATCAAATAAAAGATATTATTCCAAAACTATGTTTTGATTAGATATATTTTTGTGATCTGTGATCAATAGCCAGAATCTGAGTTTAATGATAAGTAAGCATTATATCTTGAATACGTGATGTATTCAATTTTAAATTAATTGTCAGGGATATTGAAATAAGAAGCATTATTCTACTTGTAAGATATGGCTTATATTCATCATATCACATTTATTGTATGCGTCATTTTGTATCATTACTACTAATTCTCCAGAAATAAGAAATCCTTTATCACGTAATAAATTTCTAGCATATTTGGCATCTATCACATTATCGCCTGTTCGATTAAAATAAATAGGAATGACTCCTTTGTAAAGAGTGACTATATTTAAGGTATGTTTGTGTTGGGACAATGCAAAAATAGGTAATTTTGAGTTGATACGAGACATTAATAACGTAGTGTTTTCAAATTCAGTTAGAGCGATAACAGCACTTACTCCTTCTAAGTGATTAGCAGTATACATTGCCGACATGGCTATAATTTCTTCGACGTTGTTAAATTTTTTTTTTTGATTGGTGTGTGTTAAAAAATTTACGTTTGAAATTTTTTCCGCGCCTAGGCATATATTTGCAACAGTTGCTACAGTTTCAGATGGATATTGACCTATAGCAGTTTCAGCAGATAACATAACTGCATCAGTACCATCCAATACTGCATTAGCCACGTCCATTACTTCTGCGCGAGTAGGCATAGAATTATGCACCATAGATTCCATCATTTGGGTTGCAGTAATAACTGCTCGATTAAGAGCGCATGCTCTTTTTATTATTTTTTTTTGAACACCGACTAGCTCTGGTTCTCCAATTTCTACTCCTAAATCTCCTCGAGCTACCATGACTGCATCCGATGCATGAATAATATCATCTATTGTTTCATCAGACGCTACCACTTCTGCGCGTTCTATTTTAGAAACAATTTTTGCATGACTACCAGCATCTACAACTAATTTTCGCGCAAAATTTAAATCTATACTGCTGCGTGGAAATGATATTGCTAAGTAGTCAACTCCAATTTGAGCTGCAGTTATAATGTCTACTTTATCTTTATGTGTTAGTACTTTTGCTGAAAGTCCGCCTCCTAATTTATTTAGTCCTTTGTTATTAGATAATATACCTCCAATAATTACTTTAGTATAGATTTTGGTATTATGAATTGTTATTACTTTTAATTTAATTTTCCCATCGTCTAATAGAAGTAAATCTCCTGAACGTACGTCTTGTGCCAATTCTTCATAATCAACACCTACGCATTTATGATCACCTATGTTGTTTGTCAGCATAGTATCAATTAAAAAGTTATCTCCAGATTTTAAATATATTTTATTATCTTCAAAAGTTGAGATACGGATTTTAGGACCTTGTAAATCTCCAAGAATAGCGACGTACTTACTTAGTTTTGAAGCAATTTCACGTACTTTTTTTGCGCGGATAAAATGCTCTTTTGTTTCTCCGTGAGAAAAGTTAAGTCGTACTATATTTGCTCCTGAAACAATTATTTTTTCAAGGTTATTATCTTTATCTGTAGCGGGTCCTAGAGTAGCGATAATTTTAGTTCTTCTCATTTGGTGAGGCATAATAATTCCTTATGAATTTTAATGCAAATTATCATACATTAATAATCATCATATTATTAATGTATGATAATTTGCATTATTTTACATTAAATTTTAATATGTTATTATGGTAGCTGTATACATAGTATAGTACCTATTTTAAAGATTTATAAAATAATCTATTGATATTCATAGGAAATATTAACAGTGTAAGTGCATAACTAAATCTAATATTAGAATCCCATAATTAACTATGTTAGATAAACATATAAATGTTTTAGTTGCAACCAGATACTATTATTATCTTTAAGATAAATAAATTCTTCAATTATGAATAAACTTGTAATATGTCAATTTGATTATCATGGGTAGGCATTAAACCTATTTGTGATGTTATTTAAATAATATTAAGTTTTTGAAATACGTAGTTTTAATTGCATATTTTAAAATTATGTTGATATTGTGAAAATATAAAGGTAATTAATATTAGATATCATATATGACACCAAGTTTCTGTGAGGTTTTGATTGATGTTTAATTGATATATTTACGTTTATTCTTAGTCACTTATGTTTATATTGTAATTAAATATAATAATCACAAACTAACATATTAGAGAACGAATATGCAAGCAACATCTATTACTCAAGCATGTAATTTAATTATTTTTGGGACTAAAGGTGATTTAACGCGTAGAAAATTGTTTCCATCATTATATCAATTAGAAAAAATAGGCGCTATTCATCCTGATACACGTATTATAGGAGTTGGTCGTGCAGAATGGAGTCTTGTTATGTATATTGAAGTTGTATATGCTTCTTTAAAAAAATTTATGCTGGATCCTATTGATGAATCTTTATGGTGTATTTTTAGAGCACGACTTGATTTTTGCAATTTAGATGTACATCAGACTGAACGATTTGTTCATTTATTAGATAAATTACAGAATGTAGATATGGCAACAATAAATTATTTGGCTACGCCTCCTGACACTTTTGGTATTATATGTAAGGGATTAAGTAGTATTGGATTAAACAAAAAATCAAATCGTATAGTTATAGAAAAACCATTGGGCACTAATTTAGATTCTGCTCGTGTTATTAATGCGCAGATATCAGAATATTTTGAGGAGAAACAAATTTATCGTATTGATCATTATTTAGGAAAAGAAACAGTTTTAAATTTGTTGGCATTACGTTTTGCAAATTATTTATTTTCTTCAAATTGGGACAATAATACTATTGATCATGTGCAAATTACTGTAGCAGAAGAAGTAGGTATTGAAGGTCGTTGGGGTTACTTTGATGCGATAGGTCAAATGCGTGATATGATACAAAGTCATTTATTACAGATTTTGACTATTATAGCTATGTCACCTCCATCGAATTTGAGCGCTGATTGTATTCGAGATGAAAAAGTTAAAGTGCTTCAATCGTTGCGGAAGATTGATGGTAATCATGTACATAATGTTACAGTTCGTGGACAGTACACATCTGGGTTTATTCATGGAAAGCCAGTCCCAGGCTATTTAGAAGAAAAGGGAGCTAATAAGAGTAGTAATACTGAGACATTTGTATCTCTTTGTGTTAATATAGACAACTGGCGTTGGGCTGGTGTTCCATTTTATCTGCGTACTGGAAAGAGATTACCAATTAAATATTCTGAAATTGTAATTTTTTTTAAAAAACCAGTGATTAATTTATTTCCTGATTCATATCAAGACTTGCCTAATAACAAATTAACCATTCGATTGCAACCAAACGAAGGGATAGATGTTCAAATTTTAAATAAAATACCCGGATTAGGCCATAAGCATCGGTTACAAGCTACTAAATTAAATTTAAGTTTTTATAAAACTTTTTGCCCAGAACATATAGTTGATGCATATGAGCGTTTATTATTAGAAACAATGCGAGGGATTCAAGTATTATTTGTGCGTCATGATGAAATAGAAGGAGCTTGGAAATGGGTTGATTCTATCATACAATCTTGGGAGTTGGAAAATAATGTACCAAAACTTTACCAAGCTGGTACTTGGGGGCCTGTTGAGTCAATGACTATGATAGCTAAGGATGGTCGGTTTTGGAATGAATATAAATTACATACGTAGTTAATTCTTAATACATTACAGTAATTGTTAATTTTTTAATATTGTTAATTAATAAATTTTTTATATTTTTGTTTTTTATACAAAGATATTTATAATATAATGGAGTGGTATTATAGATTCTTTTAAATACAAGTATGTGTGTTATGTAAAAGATTATTTAAAATTGAGTAATTATATATGGTAAAGTATTGCCTGAATGTGTTGGGTTCTTTGTAAAAGAGGGAAATTATTTTTATGGTACGTATCATATTATTTGTAATTACCAATTTGTCAGTAATGATATTATTTGGTAGCATACTGAGTTTATTGGGGTTTTGGTCTTCTACTACTCTTGAATTGATCAGAATGGCTGGGATATTTGGTTTTGGTGGTGCTATTATTTCTTTATTTTTGTCAAAATTTGCAGCTTTATCTGCAGTTAATGGTGTAATTGTTAATAAAGCGTCTAATGATATGGAAAGTTGGTTATTGAAAATAATAAATAAACAGGCTCATAAATTAGATATTGTTGCGCCACAACTAGCTATTTATGATTCTATAGATATGAATGCTTTTGCAACGGGTTCAAGAAAAAATGCGGCATTAATAGCAATTAGTAGTGGTCTTTTGAAAAATATGCAGCAAGCTTCAATTGAAGCCGTTATTGCTCACGAAATGAATCATATTGCTTCTGGTGATATGATTACTATGACTCTTATTCAAGGGGTGGTTAACACTTTCGTTATTTTTATATCACGTAGTCTTGCTAAATTAATTTGTTATTGGACTTCATTTATGCAGGATCAAGATAATGAACAATTTGATACTAATAATAATCAGCATGGAGATGTAAATAGCTCTTTAACTTATGTTATTGTGTCTACTTGTTTAGAAATTTTATTTGGAATGTTTGCAAGCGTGATTGTATTTTGGTTCTCTCGTCATCGCGAATTTTATGCAGATGCTGGATCTGCTAAATTAGTGGGATGTAGAAATATGATTTCTGCTTTACAAGAATTAAAGCGTAGTCATGAGTCTAAAACATCTAATGGAATTATCGCTACATTGTATATTAATAGTGTAAAAAAAAATAGTTTGATAAGCGATTTATTTGCATCTCATCCATCTATAGATGAACGGATAGAAGCATTGCAACATGGTACTTATTTTAATAAGTCGTCTTATTTTTTTAAGTAGATTATATTCTTTGTTTATTTAATGAAATGATTGATTTATGGGTTTTTATAAATGAAATCATCATATGATTTGCAAAATAAAAAATAAATGTTACTATGCAAATAAGGCTTGTATAAGTTAAGTTTTTTTGTAAATATATCTATCCTTCATATAAAATGATCTTAAAAAATGAAGGAATTTATGTATATTGTTGATTAATATCATATAATTATACAATTATATGATGAAGTATCAGGTAAACCGAGATATGCTTCCGTATGTAAGTGGTATTTTGATAAATTCAGTAAAGAAGTGTTGTTATGTATGAATAATATAATTTCCTCTTATTTGAATGTTTCACGAGAATAATAACTCTGGTTTGTCTTTTAATCGCTGTTACGGCAAATGTAAACACTCTAAAGGAAATAAGTAAGATGGCAAAAATTAAAGGTCAAGTAAAGTGGTTTAATGAGTCTAAAGGTTTTGGTTTTATTACACCGTCAGATGGTAGTAAAGATGTTTTTGTACATTTTTCTGCTATTCAAGGAAACGGATTTAAGACTTTATCTGAAGGACAAAATGTAGAATTTGAAATTCAAGATGGACATAAAGGTCCATCAGCTGTTAATGTGACGACAGTGTAAGGTATGTGTGTAAAATATATGTTATAATATAATTTAAGGATATTAAAGGGTATAAAGGTGGGCGGTAAGAATATTTAAAAATAAACAGCGAGTATCATGGTATACAAATTTACTGTTGATATGAAATACATAGTACTTGATTTTAAAGTTTAAAACCATATGTAGAGAAAAGTCTATATAGTATTAATGTGTTAATTTAGTAATTTTGGAAGAGATCCGAAAAGTGTATAGTGGTTATTGCTGTGTCTATTTTGTTGACATAAAAACAAGAGAACCCAACTATATAATATAGTTGGGTTCTCTTGTTTTTATGTCTTATTTTTTATATTTGGTTAAAGACCTAACAATCCAGCCCAGTATCCAAAAATTCCAATCCCGAAAAATCCTATAATAATCCATAATGCATTTATTTTATTATTTAGTAACCACATACAAGCAAATGTTAATAATAAAGGAATAAATCCAGGCATGAGTTGATCTAAAATATTTTGAACAGTCGTAACCACTGTGTTTCCATCATTGTCAGTAAGTTTAGAAAGCACACATGGAACATTTACATGTGTCCATTTATTCACTAATGCCCCCATAACGAATAAACCTAAAATTGAGGATCCTTCTGTTAGTTTTCTTAAAACTCCTCCTTTCATATCATTAACGATGCTTACTCCTTTCCTATAACCATATATCATTCCATAATAACGAGTAGCTAATCTAGTTGTATTAAATAGAACAAAAAATAGACATGGGCCTAATAGATTTCCACTCATAGCAATTCCTGCCCCTAAGGCGGCAAACACTGGTCTAGCAGTTCCCCAAAATATTGGATCACCCACTCCAGCAAGAGGACCCATTAATCCTATTTTTAACCCATTGATAGAAGCATTATTTATGGTAGTAGCACCATTAGCTTTTTGTTCTTCCATGGCCATGGTAACTCCTAATATAGGAGCGGCAACATATGGATGTGTATTAAAGAATTCCAAATGGCGTTTAATTGCTTCTTTCTGATTTTCGCTGTATTTAGGATATAGACGTTTAATTATTGGAATCATAGTAAAACAAAATCCCAGCGCTTGCATACGTTCAAAGTTCCAAGATCCTTGGAAAAAATTAGAACGAGTAAAAGCAGCGCGTATGTCACTTTTTCTTAATTTTATTATCTTTGTTTCGGTATGGATTGTTTGAGGATTATTAATCATTATAGTTACCTATTAATTTAATCTAATTCGTCATCAAGTTTATTTTTAGCTTGAACTGTTGTTGGGTCAGGGAGATTTTTGCGTGCAATTTGATTATATCTTGGAGATAATTGAATATATAGGATAGCTAGAACTACACCAATCATACCTAATGCGACTAAATTAAATTCGGTGAATGCTGTGATAACAAATCCTAGGAAAAAAAATGGCATTAGATATCCAGTACGCATCATGTTAATAACCATTGCATAACCAACTACAACAATAATACCTCCAGCAATATTTAAGCCGTTAGTTATTACTTCTGGAATTGAATGTAGAATGTGATGTACAGTTTCAGTTCCAACGGAAATTCCAACAATAGTAGCTGGAATTGCAACACGCATAGCCTGCAACATAAGCGCTGTAAGATGAATCCAACTTAAAATTGTTATATTGCAACGCTCTGCTGCTGTATCAGCAGCATGTTGAAATGCTACAGTAACAGTACGTACAATGATGGTCAATACTTGCCCGGCAGCAGCTAATGGAATGGCCAAAGCAATTCCCGCCCCAATAGGTTGTTGTCCTATAATTACTAAGATGGTAGAAATAATTGAAGCTAACGCAGTATCAGGTGCCACAGCGGCTCCTATGTTCATCCACCCTAGCGCTATCATTTCCAATGTTCCCCCGATAATGATCCCAGTTTTTATGTCTCCTAAAACTAAACCAATTAGCGTACATGCTATTAATGGTCTATGGCATTGAAATTCGTCAAGTATTGAGTCCATTCCAATAATACAAGATATAATAAATAATAAAACAATTTGAAGTGTGTTAATTTCCATTTCATTTTCCTGAAAATATAAAAATAAAACACTTTATTAATATAGTTATCATATGAAAATTATTAAATAAATATACATATGTAAATTAATTAGGAATGATTTATTTTTTTTATTAATTTCATTATTTTTAATGATGGATCTGATGGTACTTTACGTGCTTCTAATTCAATACCATATTGATCAAGTTTTTTAAAAGCTTCAATATCTATGTTATTTACTGATATAGCATTATTTATTTGTTTTTTGTCTTTATAAAAAGCCATTCCTCCAACATTTACTGAATTAATAGGGACACCACCCTCAATAAGGCGCACAATATCTGTGGGGTTAGTGAATAACATGATGACTTTTTCTCCAGCATATTTAGGATTATTATATACACGTATGGTTTTGTCGATATCTAGGACATGAGCGGTTATACCAGGAGGTGTTACTTGAGTCAGCAAAGTTTTTCGGATCGTATCTCTAGATACTGCATCGTTTACTACTATAATACGTGTAATGTTATATTCTTTAACCCAACGAGTTACTACTTGCCCATGAATTAGCCTGTCATCAATACGTGCTAAACAAATGACCATATGGTTTTTGTTATTTTTATTGAATAATGAACGCAAAATTTTATTTTTATTAGTATTTTGATCGCCATCTAATTGATTAGTACCAGAGCAATATTTTACAGATTTTATACTTTCGTTACCAGACTTTAATGCAATTTGTACTAATTCCTGAAAAGTATGGGATTCATCACGCGCCATGAATATTTCAATTAACATAGGGATGTTTACACCTGTAACGATATCATATTTTTCTTTGTTTAATATGATGTTATGAGCAGCATTGAAAGGACTTCCTCCCCAAGTATCTACTAAGAATAATACACCTTCATTAGTATTAAGATTTAATAAACATGTATTGTATTTTTTAATTAGTATTTCAGTATTTTCTTCGGGAAGTAATTCAATCCATGCAACATTTTTTTGTTTTCCCACAATCATTTCAGTAGTTTTAAGTAACTGTTCAGATACAGAACCATGAGCTCCTAATATAATAGCAATAGTCACTACCTTTTCCTCTTTAATACAATTATTAATAATTTATTTTTTATTTGTGTATTATTTCAATGTTTAAAACAATACGGCATATATTTTAGTTGTTTGTTATATTATTTACGATTTATTTTATGTCATGCCCAATATATAGGCTAATGTTTTTTCAATATTTTAAAACAAAAATTTATATGCATATGCTATTTTAGCGTTCTGATTTTATTTCAATCAATACATATGTAAGTAAGCATTGAGATACTGCAAGAGACAACCGATTACATTATACTGTCTTTTCTGTCATAATGATAGATTATCTTTAATGTTAAAATGCATACTTTACAGTAGTATACAAGAGATATATTTTACACCATATCATAATAATAATAGCATTTCTCTATTTAAGTAACGTTCACATAATCTTATGACGATATATATTAACTTTCATCAATACCCTTCTTGCCTGCATAAACTTATATTTGATCATGTTTAATTTATTGTTGAAAACTTCATTATGTAATCAGATATTTTAATATGTTTATATAAATATGCCATTAAATGATGTGTTTACCTAACATTCAATGGAGATTATCATGGAATTTTTAACAGACATATCAATGTGGGTAGGGTTATTAACTCTAGTAATTTTAGAAGTTGTACTCGGTATCGATAATTTAGTTTTCATAACTATTTTAGCAGATAAGCTGCCAAAAAAACAACGTGAACGTGCATGTATTATTGGTTTAACATTGGCATTAATAATGCGCATAGCATTATTGTCTTTAATTTCATGGTTTGCAACTCTTACAAAACCATTATGTAAAATTGCAGATTTTTCATTTTCTATCAGGGATTTAATTTTATTATTTGGCGGCATTTTTCTTTTATTTAAGGCAACTACTGAATTACATCAACAATTAGAACATAAAATACATAATAACCCTAGTCGTGGGTACGCTAGTTTTTGGATAGTAGTAATACAAATTGTAGTTTTTGATGCTATTTTTTCTCTTGATGCAGTAATAACAGCTGTTGGGACAGTAGAAAATTTAATCATCATGATAATGGCAGTTGTAATAGCAGTAACGTTAATGTTGTTATTATCTCGCTTATTAACTAATTTTATTAATAATCATCAGACTGTAGTAGTTTTATGTTTGAGTTTTTTGTTAATTATCGGTTTAAGCTTAATTGCAGAGGGAATTGGATTTTATATACCAAAAGGTTATTTGTATGTTGCTATTGGATTTTCAGTATTAATTGAATTATTTAATCAAATTGCTCATTGCAATTCTATGAAAGGTCAATCAACTAAATCAATGCGTGAACGTACCGCAGAAGTGATTATAAGGTTAATGGGTAATACGGCGCAACGGAATTCTACTACAGAAAAAAATTATTCTATTCCTTCATCAGAAACACATTTTGCTGAAGAGGAGCGACATATGATTACTGGAGTGCTATCGTTAGCTTCACGTACTTTACGAAGTATAATGACTCCTAGAAATGAAATTTCATGGTTAGATTCTCAAAAACCAGTACAGGAATTATATTCTATTTTAATGAATACTCCTCATAATATGTTTCCCGTATGTAACGGTGAATTGGATCAATTGATAGGAATTGTTCGCGCTAAAGATTTGATGGCAGCGATAGCTCATGGAGAACAAGTAGAAACGCATGCTGCAGAAAATTTGCCTATTGTGGTTCCAGAAACTTTAGATGTCTTAAATTTATTAAAAGAATTACGTCGTGCAAAAGGGAGTATGGTTGTTGTATCTAATGAATTTGGTATTATTCAAGGACTAATAACCCCTTTGGATGTGCTAGAAGCTATAGCTGGTGAATTTCCTGACGAAGATGAAACACCAGAAATCGAAAGAATTAATAATGGTACAGGCTGGTTAGCAAAAGGTAGTATGGACCTACATGCATTGCAACAAGCATTACAAGCTCATGATTTAGTGCATGAATGTGATCATGTAGCTTCTTTAGCTGGATTATTATTATCTCATTGTGACCGTATACCAAAAGAGGGTGATGTATTAAAAATTAATAGGTGGCGTTTTATAATTCGAAAAATGATAGAGTATCGTATTGAATTAGTGGAGATAGAACACCTTACTGTTTCTAATGAAATACATCAACAATAGTATTATCATTAGATGTATCTAATGATAATACTATTGTTGATGTATTTGTGGTAATTATATTAAATAAAATTTTTTTAATAATGGTGGTAATAGAGTGTGTATTTTGTCTTGCATTTCTTGATATTCTATATTTTCGTCACTGTCGGAAACAATGCCACTTCCTACCGAACAGAAGAGATGCCGCCTATCAGCTAATAGTGTTCTAATAGCAATATTGGTATCCATGTTTCCGCAACAACTTAAGTACCCCATGCTTCCAGACCAAATACTTCGACGATGTGGCTCGAGTTGTTCAATTAATTTCATTGCTTGAACCTTTGGGGCTCCAGTTATGGATCCTCCCGGAAAGCATGCGCGTAATAAATCGCAAGCAGAAAAATTATTAGAAAGTGTTCCTGTAATTGTGCTGATCATATGATGTATTCCTGTAAACGATTGGATATCAAATAATTTAGGAACGCGGATGCTGCCTGGAATAGCTACTTTTCCAATATCATTTCTTAATAAATCAACGATCATTAAATTTTCTGATCGATTTTTTATAGATTTAGATAATTTAATGATTTGGCGATAATCATCTTGTGTATTTTTTAGTCTGGGTAATGTTCCTTTAATAGGTTGAGTTTTAATTTTTGTATTATGTAATTGTAAAAAACGTTCTGGGGATAAGCTAAGTATACTTAATTTATTTGGTAACCTAATAAATCCTGAAAAAGGTGCTTGATTATAATTTAATAAATAACGGAATGCTATCCAGGCGTTGCCTGTATATGAGGTATAAAAACGTTGAGCGAGACATACTTGATAACAGTTACCTATAGTTATATGTTTTTTTATAATATTAAATTTTTTAGAATATTCAGATTGGCTAATATTACTTTTCCATGGTTTTATAATACGAAATGAGGTGGAATCAACGTGATTGCTATATGTATACCGTTGATATATCCAGGGTAATATTTGGTTTGGTTCATCATGAGTAACAAGGTAATTTTTATAAAGTTTATGATCAGAGATTATCGCCCAACGATATAAACCTATTGCCATATCCGGAAATAGAAGATCTTTTTTAGCTATTTTTGGTAATGATTCGATACATCTTGCAAGGTCATATCCAAATATGCCTAAAAATCCACCTTGAAATGGTAATTTAAGTTTATAACTATTACATGATTCCATATTAGTAATATGAGTATATTCTTTTAATAAGATAAATGGATCTGCATTACTAGTTTGATTGTTTTTTTTGTGAGAAATTGTAGTGATATTATTTTTAGTCACTAATGTTAACACTGGGTCAGTAACTAATATATCAAAACGACCATCTGGGTGTTGATTATTATGTCCAGAATATAACAGCATAGACCATGCTGTATTAGATAAAGATTCAAAAAGATTTAGTATAGCGTTAGGGTGATAAGGTAATTCTATAAGATGTATTCCCATTAAAATAAACGTTCCTTTTTGTTTTGAAAATATGAGCCAATTATGTTAGTTATATGAATGAAAATAAAGTATAAATATTGTTTGTGTGGTGTTTTAAAAATATTAAAGAACATATAATAATACATTCTTTTATATGTGTTAGATATAATTATTTTCGTATTGTGTTTTATTCTGGATTCAATGTAAAACGATAATTATTAATTATGATACGATATATGTTATCATTATGAAGTAATTAAAGTGTGATAATACTCATTTATTTATAATAATTAGTGTTATTTTGATTTAATTTTAAATTTTTAGTTGTTTTAACTTGAGGTTAATGAGTATTGTATATGTTCGTTGTAAATATTATACGTATAGTATAGTCTTATTATGACATTTCAACATATATAACTTTGTTGTATTTATTTGCCATGCCTATTAAAATTTTAGCTTTTGATACTACTACTGAATTATGTTCCGTTGCTTTAATGATTGATCATCACATATATGATCATAAAATCGTAGCATCGAGACGTCATTCAGAAGAAATATTACCTATGATTAATAAATTATTAGCAGAAGCAGGTGTTGCCTTACGATCGCTTGATTGTATTATATTTAATAGAGGGCCGGGTAGTTTTGTGGGGATACGAATTGGAATATGTGTTGCGCAAGGGCTGGCATTAGGAGCTGACTTGCCATTAGTGGAGGTATCTTCTTTGGTAGTACTAGCGCAAGGAGCTTGGCGTATTTTTTCTATTAAACAAGTTATTTCTACTATCGACGCACGTATGGGTGAATTGTATTGTGCTCGTTATTATCGGATGAGTGATAACAATTGTTGGAGATGTTATAATGAGGAGTCTATTCTGACAGCAGAGACAATTGCGACAGATCTAACGTGTAGTACAATACTGAAAGGTAGTTGGGTGCTTGCAGGCACAGGTTGGAATAATTATGTAGTGTTAAAAAACATAAAAATAAATGATACTATTTTTTTAAAGAAGATTGTCATGTCACCTGAAGCGCAGGATATGCTGCCATTAGGTGCGCAGAGTTTTCGAAATAAAATGTTTCTAACTCCAAAGCAGGCACAGCCTGTTTATTTGCGTAATAAAATAGTTTCTACATAAAACCCCATATAGATTTAGTTTAAATGGTATTGCATAGGTAATCCCATATATAGTTATAGTATATAAATTTTTGTTAATAGTTTTCGTGTATGAAATGTTGCATATGGTTTATTGTGGGTTGTGAAAATATTATAACATAATTTATCGAAGAATTGATCTTATAATGATAAAGTATAAGATGAATGCTATTCATATATTTAACTGTAAGTTACATTGTGAGACCAATGTGATTTATTGGAATGTTAGTGAATAATAATAAGGGGTATAAGAATATTTTTATAAAGGGATGATTTTTTTAAGTATTATTTATTAGGATTTTTAATTTAAATAATCCATATGGCCTAATTTATTAGGTTTCTTCGTTAGAAAAAATTACTTTACATTTTAAAATAGACGTGTTGTCTTTTTTTTCTAGTTGTACTGAAAGTATGTATGGATCATGTATATACTTACATATTATTTGGGTTAAATCTCTTTTTAATTTATATAGATAATATGGGGAGTGGTTATTTATATTTTTGATCTTATTTTCAGAGATAACGTCTTGTAGTCTTTTTTTGGCAATATTAGCTGGTGTTTTTTTTCTTAAAAAAAGGAAATTGACTAATACCATAAGTATTATCTCTTAAAAAATCGTTTTAAAAAGTTGAATTTTTTGTTTTCAGTAAATCTAAAAGGACATTGTTTTCCCAACAAACGATCTACGGTATCTGAGTAAGCTTGACCTGCATGAGATCTGATATCTAAAATAATTGGTTCACCTTGATTAGATGCTTTTAGTACTGATTTATCTTCTGGTATAACACCTAATAAAGGGATTCTTAATATTTCCATTACGTCTTCTAAACTAAGCATATCTCCATGTTTTACGCGAATCGGATTATATCGAGTTAGTAATAAGTATTCTTTAATGGTTTCTATATTATTTATAGAATGTTTAGATTTAGAAGACAAAATACCTAAAACACGATCTGAATCATGCACTGAAGAGATTTCTGGATTGGTGATGACGACAGCTTCGTCTGCAAAATACAGAGCTGCTAATGCTCCGCTGTCAATACCTGCAGGAGAATCACATATTATAAATTCGAAATTCATTTTATTAAGATCATTTAATATTTTTTCTACTCCAATGAGAGTTAAGGAATTTTTATCGCGTGTTTGTGAAGCAGGTAGAATATATAAATAATCAGTGCGCTTATCTTTAATTAATGCTTGATGCAATGTGGCTTCGTCTTGAATGACATTAATAAAATCGTACACTACTCTACGTTCACATCCCATAACTAAATCAAGATTACGTAAACCAATATCGAAATCAATAACAACTGTTTTTTTTCCTTTACGCGCTAGTCCAATAGCAAGTGCCGCGCTTGATGTTGTTTTACCAACTCCTCCTTTTCCTGAAGTAATAACGATGATACGTGCCATCAACACATTCCTTATTTTCAGTATACATTATAAATCTTGAATGATAAGAGCGTCATTTTTTAAACTAAGTCTTACTGCTTTACCTGAAAATTCTTTTGGGATTTGATCACTTAGCCAATAACGCCCTCCAATAGATACTAGTTCAGAAGATAAATTAGTACAAAAAATTTGAGATTCTTTATTTCCAGATGCACCAGCTAATATACGTCCTCGCATTGTTCCATAAATATGGATATTGCCATCGGCAATAATTTCAGCACCAGCACTAACATTTGCAATAATAATTAAATCTCTATTACGAGCATAGATTTTTTGCCCAGAACGTATTGGCGTTTTAATTAATTTTGTTTTAGATGTTGTTAAAGTATTTTTCTGAAAATGTTCCGAAAAATCTTTATGTAATATAGTTATGTGTTGTGATAAAACAGGAAGTCCACTACGAATGATTATCTCTTTTAATTTGTTATCGTGACAACAACATGCTCCAACTATAAATAGTCCAGAATCTGATATTGTTTGACGTAGAGCATCCCAATTATCACAATAATTGAGATTTCCAACGTTTATAACAACTGGGGTATTTTTTAATAAAAAAACAGGGGATTTTTCTATTTTTTCTAGCAATGATCGACGAATGTCTTCTAAGCATGTACTATAAACATGCACCACTAATAATGGGAAATTACTCCCTTTTATACTAATAGACACGCTAATTTTCACAATTTAAATATATAATGGAATCATATGCAATAAATAATTATTATATTAAGTATATGTTTATTTATTATTAATTTTTATTATGTTAAATGACAAATAAAAATTAATAAGTTACACAGTTTCTTAGTTGAATACTATATTATAATTTTTTTAATGTTACAACAAAAAATAATAATACAACGCTATTACATTGATAATTTATGTTTTTATGAAGACTTTCAAAAAATATGTCATTTATTTAGATAACACGGAGACTGTTATGCTGTTATTTTTATAAATACTATTCTGTGATACAAAATATATGTTCAAGTCAATCGGTTTTTGTGTATCAATTATAGCATATATAAATCTAAATAGGATTTGTACTAACAAGAATTAATCATAATTAATTGTGTATATTTTTAACAAATGAAAATCATTTGTTAAAAATATAGTGATTTGGTTTGATTTTTTATTTGGATTGTTATTTAGTGTTATGTTTTAGAAAATCAATGATTTGAGATATGCCCATGAGTAATGCTATTAGTAAATAGCTAGAAAAAATTATAAGCATCCATTGAGATATTTCTAGAGACAAAAAATACCATTTATGTTCAGCACAATTACCGTTAGCATTGAATATAGCGGGCCACCACTTATTTATAGGGAACCAATTAGGAAATTTTACAAATAAATCACATGTAAAAAATGGGGAAGGATGTAATTGAATATCAATGTATTTTTTAGCGAATAATAATCCCTTGTACGCGCTGTATGCCCAAACTGATATAGCAAATAGTCTTAGAGGAGTAAATGAAGGCATAGGGATTGCAGTTAACCCTGCAATCCCTATGCCGAATAGGGCACATCTTTGATAGATACATAGTACGCAGGGTTTTATCAGAATAATGTGCTGTAAATATAGAGCCACTAATTCTAAATTAATGATGGTAAAAAGTAGAAAACCCCAGAATTTTCTACTTTTAGAACAAAAATTTAGAAAATACAACATAAATAATTACCTAAAAATTAAAATAATTTTTGGTTCAACATATAATTGCTCAAAACAAAATAAAATATTTATTATAATAATTGATTTATTGTGTATTAACCTATTGTTATACTTGTATGTGTATATAAACTGCATATATTAAGATCTTCTAAGGTTATCAAATCATACGTGATGGTACAAGTATTAAAATTTAATTTTAGAATTAAATTTTTAAATTGCCTGTACGTAGTAACATTCAGATTTTAAATCTGATACTTTTTAATTAATATTAATGATAGTATATTTTATAAGGATATAAAAATATTAAGTTATATTGTAGATAAGGCTAAATTAATAAAAAAAAATCTAAGTTTGATGTATATGTTGATAGGGATGTTGTTTTTATTAATTTATTTAAACAACTTCCCTATTTAAGTGATATAGAGTTATTTTATATGATCTTCAAGCATTAATTATTTTTTAATATGTTAATATATTTATTTGATTTATAACTATTATTTATATTTTGTAATATATATGCTTAAATCAATCACTTTATCAGAATAACCTGTTTCATTATCGTACCAAGATATTAATTTAGCAAAGTTTTTATTTAGAGAAATGCTGGATTGCGCATCGAATATAGAAATTAATTTTTCTCCATTAAAATCGCTAGATACTACTTTTTCATCAGTGTATCCCATAATTCCTTTTAAATCGCCATGAGAGGCATGCTTAATAACATCACAAATATTTTTGTAAGAGGTTGATTTTTCCAGGCGAACAGTAAAGTCGACAACAGATACATTTGGAATGGGAACCCGGAATGACATTCCGGTTAATTTACCATCTAATTCTTTTATAACTTTTCCTAATGCTTGTGCTGCTCCAGTAGATGACGGAATGATATTTTGATAAGCACCACGTCCATTTCTCCAATCATTATATATTGGAGAGTCAACAGTTTTTTGAGTCGCAGTAGCAGCATGAACAGTAGTCATGATACCTTCAATAATTCCAAAGTTGTCATGAATAACTTTGGCTAATGGAGCTAAACAATTTGTAGTACAAGATGCATTAGATACTATTTTTTCTCCGTTATAAAGGTGATTATTTACTCCCATAACAAACATCGGGGTATCATCTTTTGCTGGAGCAGTTAATATTACTTTACGAGCTCCAGAAGATATGTGTCCGCGAGCCTTTTCTTGAGTTAAGAAAATCCCTGTAGACTCGGTGACAACATCGACATCAAAATCTTTCCAATGTAAATTTTTTGGATCTTTTTTTGAAGTATAGTGCACAACTTTATTGTTAATAATTAAATGATCGTCGTGTACACTGATCGTGCCTTTAAATCGTCCATGAGTTGAATCATACTTCAACATGTATGCGATATGTTGAATGTCTAATAAATCATTAATAGCAACGATTACTATGTCTTTTCGTTCTTGTGCAGCTCTGAAGATAACACGACCAATTCTCCCAAATCCATTAATACCTATTTTAATAGCCATATATTATATACTCCTGTATAAGTGATTATAGTTATGCGTTATTAATAAAGTTTAATTATAATATATATGTTATATGTGATATGTAAATTAATAATTTATAATATAAAGTATGTTTTGATATTTCATGGACAAATATTAATTAATTGCACATATTATAACACTAAATAGAATATACGCGTTTAATTAGTTATGTTACGATTTATTACTATGTGATAGTAGTAAATATAGGGATATATACATTATAAAAATTTTACCTTTTTATGAAAATTAATATCAAGTACATTCATTAATGCGATATTTAAATACTTTTATACATTCATAAATAAATCTTTTATTATCTTATTATAATTGTGTTAAATGGTCTAAATAAAGAGCGTAACAATTTTTGGGATCATTCCATATAAAATTTAGTACATCAATATTATTAATTTTTAATTTATTGTTAAAATTAGTTAATAAAAGATGGTGATTTAAAAAATTCATAGTTATAGCATAAATCACTTTATTGGTGTGTTGCAATAAAATATTCATCCAATTTATTTTATCTTCATACCAATTAAGTTGATATTCCGTTAAATGAGCTAATTTAACGGCTTTATTTATTGCATCATCTAAATCTCCTATATTATCAATTAGTCCATTTTTTATCGCGTCATAACCAAGCCATACGCGTCCTTGAGCTATTTTATGAATATCTTCTATGGTTTTTCGGGATTCAGCTACGGTATTAATAAAATAACGATAGCTATTATTGACATAAAGTTGCATCATATTTATATATTCAGCAGATAGCGATGTAGTTATTGAAATATTTGAGATAGGGGATGTATTTACTCCATCATTATGGATACCGATAGCATCAAGAGATTTTTCAAATGTATTAATAATACCAAATATTCCTATAGAACCCGTAATAGTACTATTGCTTGCAATAATAACATTAGCTGGAGTTGATATCCAATATCCACCAGATGCTGCTATCTCTCCCATAGAAACAACCACTGGTTTACCAGAATCTCTGATAGCTATTAATTCTGATCTAATTAATTCAGAAGCATTTACGCTTCCTCCAGGACTATTGACACGAAGTATTACTGCTTTTACTTTAGGATTAAATCGGGCGCTTCTAATTTTATGAGCTATAGTGTCTCCGCCAATTGAACCTGGTATATCGGGTCCATCTACAATTGGCCCATTAACACAAATTATTGCTATTTGGTTATTTTGTTTTATTGGTGCTATAAGATTATAATCATACATGCTAATTGCATTTAGTGAAGTTCCTTGTTTATTAGATCCAAATATTTTTTGCATTGTATCTTCTATAACGTAGTGAGAAGCAATTTCATCTATCCATTTATTTTTAAGCGCATAAGCCGCAGTATCACCTTGTATTTGATGTAATTCATCTAACATTTTATTAGTTTCTGGAAACATTTCTTGAGTTGTTATTTTACGATTAATAGATATTATTTTTAAATATTGATTCCATAAATGATTGATTAACTTTTTTTCTTCATGTCGTACATGATCAGACATTCTGTCTTGAATAAATGGTTCAACAGCAGATTTATACGCACCTACTCTAAACACATGAGTATTAATTTTTAAATTGTCTAACAGTGATTTATAAAATAATCTGTTAGTAGAGATACCTCGTAAATCTATAAGACCATGGGGTGTAAGATAAATTTTGTTCGCGTAGCTAGCTAAAAAATATTGTGATTGGTTGTAATAATCAGAAATGGCATAAATTGATTTACCAGAATTTTTAAATTCATTCAAAGCTTTTCCAATATATTCTAATGATGTTTGACTACTTCCAGAGAAATTTTTTAAGGATAATATTAATCCGGTTATGTTAGGATCATTTTTGGCTTGACGTAATATGTTAATAATATCAAACAGTGAGTTTTCTTTAGTATTTGATTGATTTGTATTTAGTAAATTTTTACTGAATTTGTGAAATTTGTTACCTGATGTTACAGGTTTATCTACAACGGTACCAGAAATGTCTAACATCAAAGCAGTATTCTTCGATGTCGATGTAGTAGAATTATTTCTTAAGTTTAAATATGTTCCTACAACGACAATCATTAGGATTATAAAAAATATATTTATTATTATTGTTCGTATTAAATATAGTGTATGTACACTATATTTAATTATTTTACTGATTGTTTGCCATGCGTTCCGCATGAACCCTTTAATCATTAAAGACATTATATGATGATCCAATGAATAATTTATCAATTATTTTTTGAAGTATATCAGGTGTTATACATATACTCATAATTTTTAAAAATTAATAGTATATTATTTTTATGACAAATAATTAAGATTAAATGTAACTCTTATCTTATTATATATAAGCATAAGTTAAATATTGAAATCTGCCCATACTGGGGCATGATCAGAAGGTTTATTCATACTGCGAATACTATAACTGATATCACTATTTTTACAAAGATTTTCTAAAGAACAAGTTACCAATATTAAATCGATACGTAAACCACTATTTCGACTAAATCCATTAGATTTATAACTAAACCAGGAATAACGTTTGTTTTCATGAGGGTGCATATTTCTATAAACATCTCTTAACCCCCAGTTCATTAAATTATTTATCCATGTTCTTTCTTCTGGTAAGAAAGAACATCGTCCTGATGAAATCCATTTTTTTTTATTTTTTTCACCAATACCAATATCAAAGTCTGTGGGGCTAATATTCATATCACCCATAATCAGTAACAATGAATTATTGTGATACGTATGTTCTATATAGTTTTGAAAATTTTTGTAAAAATTTTTTTTATACACAAATTTTTCAGTATGATTTTTATTTTCTCCTTGAGGAAAATAACTATTGATAATAGTTAATACACCTATTGACGTCATAATATCAGCTATGATTATTCGTTTTTGAGATAAATGATCATCATTAGCAAAACCCCGGATCACAGTTAGTGGAATCTGACGAAGAAGCAGCGCAACACCATAATATTTTTTTTGTCCGTAATAATATACGTGATAACCGTATTTTAAAATTTCTTTTATGGGGAAAAAATCATCATGTACTTTAGTTTCTTGTAAACCGATTACGTCAGGTTGCAACTGAGAGATAATTGCAGTTAACTGATGCATACGAGCACGTAGTCCGTTGACATTAAAAGAAACAAATTTCATATCATGTGATCCATAAATTATTTATATATGTAATTATAAATAAAGAATATTGTTTACTTATTAGTTATCGTGGATACTTAATTACGTAATCAGTAAATAAATTTTATGAGTTTATAATAGAGCACATAACAAGTAATCATTCATTATATTAATTCATCTTGAATCTATTTCAGTTTATAATACTTTACTTATAAAGTAATAGTTTGTATTTTAAAATATGGACATTATATATAAATGTTTTTGTATAAAGCAATAATGAGAAAACCAATTGAAAAGAATTGTTGTATTTTGGTAAGCATATTTAGTTTAGAATGGTATTTACATATTGCGATAAGATTGCTTCATCTTACTTCGATAAATGGTTGTATTTTTAATTTTTATTTATATATTTATGCCCAGATAATTGTTTGATGAAAGTGATAACTACAGATATGATGACTTATTTTTAGTGTTTATATATTAAGTGTTATTAATTTATAATTCTTATTATGCATTTGTATGGTTAATTTTTTAGATAATAGTTAGTTATCAAAACTGAAATTAGTGTTGATTTAAGATTGATTTATTTATAAGTTTTATTGTCTTATTAACGATAAGCATAGGTAATTGTGTAAATGTATTATTTAAATAGAGCAAACTAAGATATTTATGTTTATATATAAATTGTGTGTGCTTAATCAAAGGATTAGTGTATCTACGCTAGACATATTGGTAAGTGTTGCGTGTTACAGAGATTTATATAAAATGAGATTTGCAAAAGATTGGTTATCGTTTATAGAACAACTAAAATTTTTTGATTCTATAAAATATAGTATCGTACTTTTTTTTAAAAAATTTAAATATGTTTAGTATGATGTTAGTTAATGATGACATCGAATTTATTATATTCTTTTATCCATAAAAATAGAGCATATTAGTAATAATTGTTATTGTAAAGATTTTAGATATTTGTTAAATAACATCATTAATTTGAATGATTGTAATAATTTTAGACTTAAAATTTTTGAAATATGTTCAAAATACAATAATTTTTATATGTGATTTTTTAAATAATATTTATATAATAATTTGAATGGTAATATATTTGAATATTGATTATTTGTATATTAACTATAATACTATATTAATTTTAAGTACGTTATAAAATTGTATCATAGTTTTATATTTTTAGTTATTTAAACTACCGTGAGGGATAGAATGAATCGTGTAATATACATATTATGATTTTGGGGATGTGATTAATAAAAATAGTTGTTTAATGAACATGATTTTAATGCATTTCATATATTACTATTATTTAATGTCCGACACAAAGTAATAAAAGGAAACAATAATTATAGCTCACTTTAGTAGTTATGTTCGTAGTGGTATTTGTATTATTTGAAAATTATTATTAATATTACGCCATAACCGACGTTAATGTGGTGAATTGTTAATTCATTTAAGATCTATATTTTTACAATATTAATTTATTTAATAGTGCAGACTATAAAGTTATAAATAATATTGTAAGTATAAATAGATAACTAAATTTGTCGATAAAATGAAATATAGGTGTATTTATATTCTTTCAGTTAATATATTTAACAGTTCAATATAAAGGTGAATTGTTAAATAATAAATATCGATTATTATTAGAATAATATTATTGACAGTTTTAAAAGTTTATTAGGCTGATATTTCAAGCATTAAACTGAAAATAATAATGATTTTTTGAGAATGCGTTTACTAATATTTCAAAATATATATAAACAAAGAGCTTAGTAGCATGAGTAAAAGCCCTTTGGTTTTATATAAAAATAAAAATGTAACCAGAGTATACTGTCAATTATAGTAGAAAATCTTCTAGTTTTTTCTGGTTTTCATCGATAGCTTTCTTAATCGTTGAGGGTGTTCGACCTTGTCCAGTCCAGGTTTTAATTTCGCCATATTTATTGATGTACTGGTATTTTGCTGGGCGAGTTGCACGTTTATTTTTATGAAATACTTTGGTAGTAGTACTTAAATTTTGCAATAGTTCATTAGGATCTATCCCATCAGCTATAAGCATATCGCGGTATTGTTGTAATTTTTGAGCATGTTTTTCTATTTCAGCTTGGGCTTGATTGGTTTCTTCTCGGCGCTCGTTAACAACTATTTCAAATTTTTCTAGCATTTCTTCTAATGTTTCAAGAGTATATTCTCTAGCTTGCGCTCGTAACGTGCGTATATTATTAAGAATTTTTAATGCGTCGTTCATTGATTTAATCTCAAATGTTATAAATAACAAATCTATTGATAAGAATAGAGCGCTAATTTATTTTCTGCAATACCTAGGGTGTTTTAATTTATAAATAATTTTTATTATATTTTGTATTAATAGGTAATTATATATAGAGTTATAAATATAAGTAAAGTATTGAGACATATTATATTCTACTGAAAATTATTTTATTAATTTAATTAAATAAACTGATTTTTTTATAAAAAATTATAATATTATTTAATTATTTAATTTAAATGGATTATTGTTTTGATTTGTACAAATTTTAAATATAAATAATAGTTGTTTATTAATTTGTTAGTTATTTTATTAGAAACATAGAATCTTTTTAAGTATAGAGTATTTATTTACTTAAATTATTGTTTTGTGCATAAAATATAGAATGATATTAAGGTATGTATATAGTATCGTGAAAGTGTTTGTATTTAGATAAAATCTAAAATTTATTACATTAAAATTGATGTATATATACAAAATATTTTTATTTTTCATAAGTTTCATAGATTAAATTGGTTGAATAAATTTAATTTTTAACATAATAAAATTATGTTATGTGAATAGTGTTTAAATGCTATGACTGAGATAGGATTTGTAATTTATGGCACAATTATATTTTTATTATTCTGCAATGAATGCCGGAAAAACTACTGCATTATTACAGTCTTCTTATAATTATCAAGAACGAGGAATGCATACTGTATTATATACTGCTGAAATGAATTATAAAAATTGTAGACATGAAGAAATTAAATCTCGTGTTGGATTAGCTGCATCTGCCAGAATATTTAATGTTAAAACCAATTTTTTTGATCAAATAGCAGCTATGCATCAGGATGATATAGTACATTGTGTATTAGTAGATGAGTGTCATTTTCTTAATCGTGATCAAGTGACTGATTTAGGGAAAATAGTAGATACGTTAAATATCCCCGTATTGTGTTATGGCCTACGTACTGATTTCAAAGCTGATTTATTTCCAGGAAGCTTATGGTTATTAGCATGGGCGGATAAATTAATTGAATTAAAAACTATTTGTTATTGTGGACGTAAAGCTAATAGAGTTCTTAGAATTGATGATCAGGGTTTAGTAATACGAGATGGTGATCAAATATTAGTTGGCGGTAATAATCGTTATGTTTCAGTATGTCGTAGACATTTTTTGGAAAAATTTGAATTATCATGCTAATCTAATAAAATATATTTATTAAAATAGATAAAAGATTATTTAGTTTTGTATGTATATATTTTAACAAATATATAAATATCATATGGGTTATATATTTTTGATTTTATTAATTTTTTATTTTATATTTAATGTATATTGATTATTATAATTTTTATTGTGTTTATTTACGACGTATATTTGTATATATTATGCCCATATTTAGCTGTGTTATGCATATAATAGTTAATTGTTTAATTAATTTAATTATGAAGTTAAGCACAAGTGTTGAATTTGAAAATATTGAGGGTAACTAATTTCTATTTTAGTACATAAATAATTTTTATTATCTTCATACATCAATTGTAGTTATTGAGGTACTTTAATAAAAGTAATATGTAGTTTCACTAAATGTTATCATCAGAATTTTTATTGGTTGATTTATTTTTAATTGAGTTATACAGTTTTTTACATTGAAGATTAAAAAATTTTTATAATAAAGGACTTAGGAAATAAAATAAACGTTCAATAACGCGTTCCCAATAAGGACGGTTAGCCCATATTTGAGGATCAATTACTCTAGAATGAGAAATATAGTGTTGTTGTGTTTTTTCTAGTTCGTTACTAAATTCTTGGCTGTCAATAACTAAAGTAATTTCAAAGTTTAGCCATAGACTGCGTGTGTCTAAATTTACAGTGCCTATTAGACTTAATTGCTGATCAACTAGTACGCTTTTTACGTGCAATAGTCCATTTTGGAATTGATGTATTAAAACGCCAGCTTGTAATAACTCGCTAAAAAATGCTCTACTAGCCCAATTTACTAGTAGAGAATCGTTGTGTTTTGGAATAATGATATGTACTTCTACTCCTCTTTGTGCTGCAGTGCAAATAGCATGCAGTAGATCGTCGCTAGGGACTAAGTATGGAGTAGTAATTATAAGTTTTTTACGAGCTTCATATAATGATATGAGTAATATTTGATGAATTATTCCTTCTGGACATCCTGGTCCAGAAGGAATAATTTGAATGGTGTGGCCTGTTGGTATTAATTCGTGAGCTGCCATTACGCGAGTATTTAACAATAATGGTAGTAGCACATGTTGTCCTGTTTCAATTTCCCAATCAGAAGAAAATATTATACTCATAACTGAAGTAGCAGGCCCATCTATTCGAACCATGATATCAATCCATTGTCCAACTCCTATATTTTTTTTAAATAATTGTGGATCTACCATATTCATACTGCCAGCATAGGCAATATGTTCGTCAATTAATACCATTTTTCGATGTTGGCGTAAATCCATTCGTCGCAAAAAGATTCGTAGCAAATTTACATGCAGCGCTTCTACTACATTGACTCCAGCCTGTCGCATTATATTAGGATATGAACTGTTAAAAAAACTAGTACATCCGGCAGAATCTAGTATAATTCGACACTGAATGCCTCTTTTAGCTGCCATGATTAATTTTTTTATAACGTGATCTACTAATCCTCCAGACTCCCAAATATAAAATACCATATCAATACTGTGTTGAGCTAATTCAATATCTTTAATTAAAGAGGCAATGGCATCATTAGTTTTTCTAAATAATTGTATTTTATTACCTTTTAGAGCGCCTATCCCTTGACGATGTTCACAAAGCTTAAATAATGATGTAGCAATTGCACTGTGTTCAGTTGAAAAAATATGTTTATAGGTTTTTAATATTTGTATTCGACGTACAGTAGACAACCATGCTATTCTACTCCTACTAGATCGTTGTTTACCAAGATTAGATTCTCCAAATAGCAGATATGTAATCACACCTATTAAAGGTAAGATATAAATTACTAATAGCCATGCCATAGATGATGGAACTGCTCGACGTTTTACTAAAACTCGAAATGTAACTAGTGCGATTAATATCCAGTAACTGCATAAAAAAATACAATTAAAAATGGTATACATCGCGATCATGATTATAATAAATCTCTATTTAGAATTTTTATGGAATGTTTTAAAAAAGGCTGCTGTTCGATTATTATTTGAATTTTTACTTTGTGATAAATCTTATAATTGTATAAGAGACTTATATATCTATAATTATCAAATTTTAATCAGTAAAATATATTGGTTAAATATTAATAAATTTGTATCAATAATATTTGATTTTGTTATGTTTTTATAAACCATAAAATGTATGATAGTTGTATGAAATTTTTTTGTACATTGAATAAATAAATAGGTTAATTATAATAATTAGCAATTTTTGTGCATAGGTAATTAAAATTTTTTAGTTTATTATTAACGTTAAATTAGTATATAGTCAAAATTTAAAACTTGATATATATGTTTAATTAAAATTTTTTGATTTTAATTAATTATTTTTGGTTTTATTAATATTTTTAGAAGAAAAAACGTACTTATCTATTCAATGAATATAAAAGATTATTTTTAAATAATTATTCACGTACATATATGAAAATTATAAGAATGGTCATATAAATAAACGATACATATTTAAGTAAATTTAAACTGAATACTATATATAATCGTTTACCATATGTAATAAAAGAAACATGCAGAATATAAATGTGTTTTTTACATATAAAGTGATAAAAATTTTTTAAAAAGTATTAAGGAGCGTGATAGCGAATAATTTATTGTACAAAATAACAAATTGTTTAACTTATATAATCTAATATGAGTTTTTTAAAAAATTTAATTATAAATAATTATCGGCGTATTTGGTACAGATTGTATGTGTCAATTTATTTTTGTGTTTTTTTATCGTGTATTATGCATATAATTATCATGAATATGTTGTCGCGCCAATTTTCTCATGTTGTTAATAAGTCTATTTATATAGAAAAGTCTAAAACATTTACACTATCGTTTCTGAAACTTGATCAGATTCCTTGTGTCTCATCGGAAGAAGATCAGTCATTAAAACTATTAAAAAAAAATCATAATAAGTCAAACCTAAAAACTATAACGAATCCAAAACAACAACAAATTGTAAATAATTCTAAAAATATATTAGATTCTAATAAAAATTTTCTTGTAGCTGAAAAAAACAATATTGATCTTTCAGAAGTTACAAAAAATTCTATATCTTCTTTTAAAATAAATCATAATCAGAGTTATGTATCTTCTTGTGTGATTGACCGCATATATCCTGAATATCCTAATAAAGCAAAAATATTAGGTATAGAGGGGATAGTTACTGTACAATACAATGTTAACATTGCGGGTAGAGTGGATAACATACGGGTATTATCAGCTGTTCCTACTGGTATATTTGAAGAAAGCATTAGATCGGCCATGCGTCGTTGGGTATATGAAAGTAATAAACCAGAAAAAGATTTAATGATTACTTTTAAATTTTTTTTAAATTCTAGTAAAAATTTTAGCGATTGACACTATAATAATTAAATGGTTGAAATACTTATATATTTTATACCGAATAAAATAATGATTTTAATTAAGTGAATTTATAAAAATAAATATGGAACAGTATTTAAAATTAAAAATTAATAATATTGAATTGTTATTATTTTATGAATATTAATAATTTATATTGCCTTAATGATCATGTATAAACGATATAGGTATATTAAAATAATTACGGATAATGCATTATTAAAGCTATTTACAAAAATTTTAGTAATAAATATCCAATAATAATAATGATGGAATAAAATTGACATCAATATTGTTTTAATTAAAAACCATAGCAATATTGGTGGTGTAATTAAATGAAAATTACGATAACTTATTTTTATACTAAGATATATGGCATCCATGATGGGTAAATTATCAGTAATGACAATAACTGGAGTTAAACTTATAATAATTGCTAATGCAATGCCCGGAATAATTGCTATTATAAGTCCTAATTGCACAAATAATGTGGTGCAAAAAATTAATAATAAGAATTTTGGAAATATTAGCATTGCTGATGCAATAATATTTCCTATGTTTAAATGCTGATTACTTTCATTAGTGGTAGATATTAGATGTAACATAGTTAATATATTTCCGAATAAAAAGGTACTGCTCAAAATTTTAGAAATGCTATTAGCTGCAGATAATCTGAACAAAATACACTGCTGATCTACTGATAACTCTTTGATCACGTTATGTAGTCCTATTCCAACAAAATTATTCATGAATATAAGTTCTTCTTGTTTTGGTAAAAAAATATAGTCCAAACAAGCTTGGATTAACGTTGTAATCAATATGAATATTGTGATTTTAGTACAATAATTATGAATGAAATTCAATACATCTCGAGATAATTTAATTAGCATAGTTTCTATAATTTTTTCTCTAAAAAATATTTTTTGAAAATAAAAAATCATATTTTTAAAATGAAATTAATAAGATATGATTAAATTATTTTATAATTTTTTAATAGCATTAATAGTTTATAATAAAATCGAATATTTTTATTTTGATGCTCCATATTTCGTATAGCGGATTTTAATATCGTTGTTATTATAATTAGTAATTACATATTTTTTATTGATGTTAAGTGCTTGTTTTATATAAGAATTAAATGATACCTATCATATATAAATTTAATTTATATGAGAATACATAGACATTTTCATCAGACGTACTAACTTTTTTAATTGTTTTAGCGTTAATTCTAGATTAGATATATTTTCTGCAATAATTCTTGCAATTTCAGAACCGGAAATAATACCAGAGGTGCCTAATGATAGTGATTTTTGTGCTTGCAGTGGCGTATGCATGCCAAAACCTTGTAAGATAGGTATTTTTTTTTCTTGTTTTTGAATATATTTAATTAAATTATGTAAAATAGCAGTATTAATTGTTTTTTTATTAATTTCAATTCCAGTTACTCCAGGACGGGATAATAAGTATATATATCCGGATCCTTGTTTTACAATTTTATGTATTAATTCTTCAGTAGCATTAGGTGGACAAATAAAGATATGTGCTATTTGATGCTGTATAGCAGCTTTGTAAAATGGTAAGCTTTCTTCTATAGGAAGATCGGGAATGAGTATGGAATCTATATCTAGTTCTGCGCAACGTGAATAGAAATTATTTATTCCATTTTTAAAAACTAAATTTGCATAGATTAATAACCCGATAGGTAAATTTGGATATTTGTTACGAATATTTCGTAATATGATAAAACAACGTGAAAAATTTATACCTGATTTGAAGGCCCGTGCTATGCTTTTTTGTATCACAGGTCCATCTGATATAGGGTCAGAAAATGGTATGCCTAATTCTAATGCATCAGAACCTGATGCAATTAAAGTATCTACAATATGCATAAAAGAAACAGTATTTGGATCTCCTATAGTAATAAAAGGGACAAACGCTCCTGATTTATTTTGATTTAAACGTGTAAATAATGCTTGATAACGATCCATTTTATATCTCTCTTTGTTTTTGTAATACATTATTAACTGTATAAATATCTTTATCTCCACGTCCAGATAAATTAACTACTAAGATTTGTATTTTATTTGGTTGTTTTTGAATTATTTTTAGCGCATGTGCTAAAGCATGAGCGGATTCTAGGGCTGGAATGATTCCTTCATGAGCGGATAATTGCTTAAAAGCTTCTACAGCTTCTATATCATTAACAGATACATATTTCACTCGACCCGTTTTTTTTAGGTAAACGTGTTCTGGTCCAACAGATGGGAAATCGAGACCAGCAGAAATAGAATAGGAATTTTTTATTTGTCCATCTGAAGACTGTAAGATTGAAGTTTTCATGCCAAAATGAATTCCTATATGTCCATGTTGTAGAGCAGCACCATGATATTTAGTATTTATTCCCAAACCCCCGGCCTCTACACCCAACAACTGTACTGATGGTGCATCAATAAAATCAGAAAATATTCCGATAGCGTTAGATCCTCCTCCTACGCAAGCAATAATTGCATCTGGTAAACGCTGTTCACATATTTGTATTTGCTTATGTGTTTCTTTTCCAATAATACGTTGAAATTCTCTAACAATTGTAGGAAAAGGATGAGGGCCAGCAGCTGTCCCAAGCATATAATGAGTATATTCATAAGTTTTAGACCATTCTCGCATAGCCTCATTACAAGCATCTTTTAAGGTTCCAGAGCCATGATATACTGGGATCACTTGTGTACCCATTAATTGCATTCTTAAAACGTTGAGTTCTTGACGTTTTATATCTTTAGATCCCATATAAATACGACATTTTAATCCTAAGAGAGATGCTGCAATAGAGACAGCAACTCCATGTTGTCCAGCACCAGTTTCAGCAATTATTTCTTTTTTACACATACGTTTAGCTAGTAAAGCTTGTCCTAATACTTGGTTAGTTTTATGAGATCCTCCATGTAATAGGTCTTCACGTTTTAAATAAAGTTTAGCGCGCGTTCCTTTTGTTAAGTTTCTGCATAATGTTAAAGGAGTGGGTCGTCCAGCATAATGATTTAAAAGATATTTAACTTCTTTTTGAAAAGTAGGATCGTTTTGAGCTGATATAAATGCTTCTTCTAATTGAGTAAGCGCTGGTATTAGAATTTGTGGGACATACATACCTCCAAATTCACCAAAATAGGACTGTAATTTTATCATATTAATTATATTTAGCTCCCTTAAAATTATCTTAAATGCATTGATTGTTTAATAAGAGTTTAGTATTTGAAATATTTTTATAAGTTTCTTATGATTCTTGATACCTGGTCTAATTTCAACTCCTGAATTAAAATCTAAACCTAAACAACCTATACGCGCTGCTTTTGTACAATTATTTATTGTTAATCCTCCTGCTAAAATTACTTTTTCTAATTGCATATTAGAAAGAAGCGACCAATCAAAAGTTTGTCCGCTACCTCCGCCATTATCTGTTAAATAGCGGTCTACGTTTAGTATATTACATGATAATAAAGGTCTGTGATTCATATTAATACTTTTCCATATGCGACATGTAATGGGTAATTGTTTTCTTAAAAGATTAATATAATTTTGATCCTCTGTGCCATGTAATTGTACTGCTGATAGGTTTAATATATTTACTATATTGATAATATAGGAGATAGTAGCATTACGAAATACACCAACATAGCTTAAATTTTTTACATTAGAAACAATATGTTGCGCGGTAATGATATTTATGTAGCGAGGTGAAGTAGAAACAAAAATTAATCCTCCATATATTGCTCCTAATTTATTGGTAATATAAGCATCACTAATTCGAGTTAGTCCGCATATTTTATTCTCTCCTAAAATTAATTTTTTGACCGCTATATCAATATGTGGTTGAGACATTAATGTTGTTCCGATTAAAAATCCATTGACATATGGTCTAAGTTTTCTGATTTTACAATAACTATTAATACCAGATTCACTAATTATTGTTATTGTACTGGGTATATGTTTACTGAGAGTGATAGTACGATTTAGATCAACGGAAAGATCATGTAGATTACGATTATTTATACCGATAACTTTAGCTCCTAAATATTTAGCACGTTGTAATTCATCTTCGTTTATTATTTCTGTCAATACACCCATACGTAACATATGGGTTATTTGAACTAATTTTTGATAAGTTGCATCATTTAAAATTGATAGCATTAATAAAACGGCATCAGCCTGATGTAACCGTGCAAAATAGATTTGCCATTCTGAAATAAAAAAGTCTTTACATAATATTGGTTGTTCTACGATGTTACTTACTTGTTGTAAAATATCAAAGCTTCCGTGAAAATATTTATCGTCAGTTAATACTGAAATAACTGAGGAATATTCTTTATAGGTCTGGGCTATTTGGACAGGGTTAAAATTATTACAGATAATACCTTGAGAAGGTGATGCTTTCTTACATTCTAATATAAATATTGTTTGTTTTTTTTTATTGGACACAGCATGATAAAAATCACGATTACTTACTTGTGTCTTACTTTTTAAAATATATAACGGGTGTCTTTTTTTTTGTTTAGTTATCCATATTTTTTTGTGTGATAAAATTTCATCAAGTATTGTGTATTGCTGCATGATTTTATATCCTATTTTTTGATAAAGATAACAAACGAGCGTACGGAATACCATGGTGTATTTTGTCGAGAGCCAATCGTGTGTTATCACGTAAATTATCATATCCAAATAATTTTAATAATAATGCTACATTGGCTGCTATTACGGCTGAATGCGCAGGTGTTCCTTTTCCTTTTAGTAAATTAATCATGTATTCGTGAGCTTGGTTTCTTGAATGACAGCGTAGTTTTTCTATTGGATAAGAGTCTAATCCAAAATCTGATGCTTTTAAAATATAGTTGTTTATTATATCATCGTGTAATTCTGCTATATGAGTAGGAGCATGTAATCCTACTTCATCTATTCCTCCGCAATGTACTACTATTGCGTGATGATATTTGAGTAATTGCAATACTTGAGCCATAAGTGATAATAATTCTTTTTTATATACACCAATCAGTGTTAATGAAGGTTGAGATGGATTAATTAGTGGTCCTACTATATTAAATAGTGTGGGAGTTTTTAATTGTTTGCGTATAGGCATGATACGATATAAGACTTCGTAGTATTGAGGAGCATATAAAAAACATATACCTAATTCATCAAAATTTTTACGTGCTTGTTGTGCATCTTTTTTTATATGTAAATTATATTTTTCTAAAAAATCCATTGATCCTGTTAGACTGGATATACTGCAATTGCCGTGTTTAATAATTTTTGCGCCACAAGTTGAAGCAACAATAGCGCTTGCTGTAGAAATATTAATAGTATTACTATTATCTCCTCCAGTGCCTGTGATGTCTGAAAACAAGTTATTTGGACGAGGAAAGGGTTTAGCATGAGTTAATAACATTTTTACAGCGCCTATTATTTCTTCGAATGTTTCCCCACGTGTTTTCATACTAATAAGTGCAGATGCTATTTGTATAGAAGATATTTTTTCTTCTATAATGTTATAAAATAGTGTTTCACTTTGTTTTTGGTTGATGCTTTTACCTTGATATAAAGTTTCTAGAATATCTTGCATATTATTTTTTTCCTTGCGATGAACATATTGCCCATGTGATAGTTTGTTTAATGAGTTGTGTGCCATGAGTGGTTAAAATGGATTCAGGATGAAATTGAAATCCACAAATTCGATCAGAATCATTACGCACTGCCATTGCTACGTGTTTATTATAATGAGCAGTAATTTTTAAATTATTTGGTATATGATTACCTATTAGCGAATGGTATCGTCCTACTAAAAAAGGGTTTGGTATGTTAGAAAACATGGCTAGATTATCGTGGTATATTAAAGAGGATTTGCCATGAAAAATTTTTTTTGATTGAGATACATGCCCTCCATAAAATTCTATAATAGCTTGATATCCTAGACAAATTCCAATGATTGGAATTTGTCTAATTAGTTGTCTTATTAGCTGCGCCATGCACCCAGCCTTACTGGGAGACCCAGGGCCTGGGGATAACATTAAAATTGGGTCTATCATATTTGATAGTGTGTTTATGATGATTGATATTGGTAATTGATTGGTATATACCAAAACTTTATGTCCATTATCACGTAATTGATCAACTAAGTTATACGTGAATGAATCAATGTTATCGAGTAATACTATGTTGCTCATTGTTAAAATAACTCCTCAGAAGCATGTGCTATAGCAATAGCACGTAAAACAGCCCGAGCTTTATTACGACTTTCGTCTACTTCTGATTGAGGTACGGAATCTATCACTATGCCAGCTCCTGCTTGCACCGTAGCTATTTGATTCGTAACATAAGCCGATCGGATAATAATGCATGTATCTAAACTTCCAGAACCGGTTAAGTATCCAATAGCGCCGCCATAAGTATTACGCCGTGTACCTTCTACTTCGTAGATAAGTTGCATAGCTCTAATTTTAGGCGCTCCAGTTAATGTGCCCATATTCATGCATGCACGATAAGCATGTAATACATCAAGATCATGGCGCAATTCTCCTACTACTCTAGATACTAAATGCATAACAAAAGAATATCTATCTACTTTTAACAAATCAGCTACATATCGACTCCCTGCTTTGCAGACACGTGCTAGATCATTTCTTGCTAAATCTACTAACATTAAATGTTCTGATAATTCTTTATGGTTTAAGCGCATTTCTAATTCTATGCGGTTATCTGAATCTGTATCTAATGATCCGTCGACATGATAAGTTCTAGCTCGTGTTCCGGCAATGGGATAGATTTCAATTTGTCGAGTATCCGCATTATATTTTAAAGAACTTTCTGGAGAAGCTCCGAATAGTGTAAATATCGTGTCTTGCATAAAAAACATGTAGGGACTGGGGTTGTTAGTTTTTAGTATGTGGTACGCTGCTAATGGCGAAGGGCATGGAAGAAAAAAACGTCGTGAGGGTACAGCTTGTAAAATTTCTCCTTGACGTATAGCTCGTTTTATTTTACGTATAATTTTTTTATATTTTTCGTCACTTGGATGGCAACGTAGTATCATATTGTGTACTTTTTGAGATGGAATAGTTGGAGGAGGTGTTTGATTGAGTTGGGTTTTTAATTGGTTCATTCTATTTTTTAATCTATTTTTTTCTAAAGTGTTTGAAGTAAATAAAGTACTTTGTAATAAAGCGGTATGTTGTTGATGATCAAAAACTAATAATGTTTCAGCTAAGTAGAAACAGTAGTCTGGACATTTATAAGTATTAATTAATTTAGGAAAAGATTCAAAACAAGATATTAAATCATAAGAAAATAGACCGCCTAAAAATATGGCTTTAGGAGCATTTTTAAATGGTTGTGTTATCATTAGCAATGATCGTAAACAGTCAAATATTGAGATTGATCGCAAACGTGTATCTTCATCAATCATTGTTTGTATTGGCGGGAATATCAATTTGATTTTATCAACAGTTTTATTAATTTTTACTTGTATTGGGAAAGCTTTTCCTAATAATGGGAGTAAACTTGCACCATTTTTAGTTAGAGCTTGTATGGTGACATTTGCACCATAAGCAGTAATACGTAAGGCACTGTCAATAATCATCATGCTTTCTATGTTATGTTTTTTGTTAATTTCTGATGATTCTAATAATAATGTCGAATTACGGTGATTACATAATTGGTTAAAAATTGCTGTAGGGTTAGAATGATAACGTACTTGAATATTTAAACATTCTATATGAATTTTTTGAAATTCCATTATTTAATTTTTCCAGTTGTTTATTAGGATCCCATATATATTAACGGTTTGATTGAAATATTTTCAAGCATATTAAACATTCTAAATAACTGTTTAATTAGTATTAAATGGTTAGGTAGCAGAATATTTAGTTTTTTCCTGATATGATTATGTGTCTATTTTATAAAAATATGAATCATCTTAGTATTACTATTTTTTTAATGTCAAATAACGATAACTGAAAAAACAGTAAAAACTGTTTATTGAATATAATTTTTTTATGTATTACAACGAGCGATTGTATGTTGTGATTTTGTTTATAGTATAATCGTTTTGATAAAAATAAATACGAAATTGTATTGAATTATTTTTATAATATATATTATTGCATTCTTATGTTATTTATGGGGTTTTATAGAAATATTGTTATAAGAAATCTTTATAAATAAAATTTTATAAATACATTGAAATAAACAATCATAATTATATAAAAGTAAATACATATACTATATGTATATTTTTTGATTATGTAAGTTTATGTTATATTGTAATTTATAAATCACTATTATTTTTGGATCTATATAAATTTGAATCATAATTATTATATAATTTTGAATTAAATATTATATAGTTTTTATTTTAGTTAATGGTGTAACTAAGAAATTAATAAAGATTAAAATAAAGGATTAATAAAATAAAAATTATAATTTTTATTTTATTTTTACAAATTTAATATTAGTTAAATAATATTAATATAATTATAAAGAGATATGATAATAGGTAATTAAAATTTAATAAAAAAATTTTAGATTATTAAATATTTATCTAAAGTTTAATATTTATTTTAACTGAGAAATGGTTTTGAGTTTATATATTTAATTTTGGATCAAGCATATAATTAAATATAATTTGATAAAAATTATATTTTGTAAAAAATAAAATAAAATTAATTTGTTTGTTTTTATTTTTTATTTATATGCATAAGAAATTTATTTCGAATTGATAGGCTAGTTGTTTTAGAAATATATTAATTATTATTAAATTTAAAAATGATTTTTTAAATGTTGATAGTATATATCAAAGATGTGATTTATTTATTGAGAATATGAGGTATTTTTAATTTTTATAATAAAATGATGATTAATAATAATTATAAAAATTTTTATTTTATTAATTTTGAAAAATTGTCATGATTACTTTATTATAGATTGTTTTGTGTTCAATTGGTGTGAAAATATAGCTTATGTATAAGTATGTATAGCAAATATGTCACTCAAAATGAACAAGGTTCATGACACAAAATATGTATTAAATACTGTTTAATTATATAAAATAAGTTGTTGGAAGTTTTTATGGTGTCCGAGATATATATTGGTTACTAAGATTCTAGTATAGATAAAAATATATTTTATTTTAATAAGCAATTTAAAAATAGATGTGTGGAAATATCATCTATTTTAAAATAGAACTGTTTTTGAATTGATAAAATATTTTAAGATATCTGTTAAAGTAGATGCTATTTTCATAGCATTCAATATATTTTCAGATAAAGTTATGTTGTTTAAGTATATATATGCAATACAGTAATTAATTTATCTTTTATTAGATAACTAAATTCAATATAAATTTTATGATAATTATGTCTAAATATAGACATACAGTTTAATGTATATATGTAAAATTTATTTTAGTAAGTGTAAGAGCAGTTAATAATAAAAGCTATGCTTGTATTAAGTATATATGATATAAAATTTAATTTGTTAAACAAATTGGTCGTTAATTATATAAATGGGTATTTTTAATAAAAATTTTGATTAATTTTATTATTTGGAGAATTTATATTTGTAATATTATTTGTTTTAATCGTGATTATATCTATCTTAAGAAACGTAAAATTAAAAAGAGTAAATTATAAAAATTTTTATGATCAATTAATGTAATTGCATATATTTAATCTAATTTTAGATATGGTTAGTTATTATTTTAGTGTTATTAGAATTATTTTTTATATGTCTTAGATGGGAAATAATATTATTTATTATAAATAGAATTTGTAACTAAAAATTATTTTTTTAGAATCAATTTTTAATTGAATTGTAGATTTAAAAAATAAGGGATATAGATCGATACGGGGAAAATATACTTTATATAAATTAATATAATCTAATAGATTTTTATAGAAAAATAAAACGTGATTATATCGAATATAGATATTTTATTTTATTAAATAAACAATATTTTATTTAAAAATTATAAAAATGACAAAATCAATATTTTGATCAATTTTATGTAGATGAAAGGAACTAATTTTATATGAGAAATTAAGTTAAATATTAAAAATATAAATTGTTTAATTGTAATAGATTATTTATATTCATTTTTAATTGGTTGCATTTTTAACACTATTAAAAATAATTTAACGGTGTTTTAAATATAATGTTCATATGGTAATTATATATAAATTCATCTATTTAAATAAAATGAATACATACAAACACATCATATATGATCATATTATTTATATAATTTCATATGTGAATTAATCATAAAATAGTTTTATATCAAAGAATCATTCAGCTCATTCTGAGACACTATATGAGAATTAATATTTAATTATATTAGGTTTCTTATTTCTTATTAGTTATGAAATAAATGTCCTAATTTAAATGCTTTAGTATCCAAATATCTAGAATTTTCTGGATTTCTTCCTACTATTAACGGAATTCGTTCTGTGATGTTAATACATGATGTATTTAAAATTTCTACTTTTTTTGGATTATTTGTTAAAATACGTATTTTTTTTACAGATAATAATTTTAAAATATCTGCACAAATAGTAAAGTCTCGTTCATCAGGAGCAAATCCTAGACATTGGTTTGCTTCTACTGTGTCAGCTCCGTTGTCTTGTAATGCATAAGCACGAATTTTATTCAACAGGCCTATGTTACGTCCTTCTTGTCGATGATAGATTAAAATACCACGTTTCTCTTCTGTAATACAATACAATGCTGTTTTTAGTTGAAATCCGCAATCACAGCGTGAACTGAACAGGGCATCACCCGTTAAACATTCGGAATGTATTCGTGTTAATACTGGATCTGATCCGGTAATATTTCCATATACTAATGCGATATGGTTATGCCCGGTGAATTTTTCTTCGAATCCTACTACTAAAAAATTGCCCCAAATTGTTGGTAATTTTGCTTCTGTTACACGCCTAAGTCGCATATTTGTACCTCTCTAAAGATGTAATTAATAATGTGTTTTATTAAAGAATAGATAGTTTCTTAATAGTCGTATCGTAGTAGAAAATATGTCATATTATATAATATCTATATTATGGTTATTTGTAGAACAATATATTTTTAGTGAATAAATGAATCATTTAGTATATATGATAATGGTATTGTGATATGTGTAATTACCAAAGTTTATTATGATAAATATCATATGTTTTATTTGTATAAAATATCTATATACTAACTGTATAAACGTTTTATTATCAGCGACTTTGTTAAAGCTATATGTAACAGATAGCATTAGTTAAATAATAAAGATTATATTATATAGTTGTAAATATGAATGTCTTTTTATAAATGATAGAATCATAATAGTAGAATATACTGACGAGAGATTATGAATATCTATGATAGATTGTTGATTTAGGATAAATTTTTTAATATATAAGTAATACGTAAATAATTGGCATTTATTTTTTGTTATAGTTAATAATTGTGGATTACATTAGATATCTTGATATTTAATTATATTTTAATGAGAATAAGTGTTATTAATACCTAAAGTATCGTATGTATTTTAATTTTATTTTAATGTATAAACTAGTATAGTAATCAGAAAACAGATAATATTTATTGTTTTAACTATATGATACTATTGTAATTTTATATATTTTTTGTTTTTTAATATTATTATTAAGATACAAATGTATAAAAATTATAAAGGATAAATAAACAAAATTGCTAATTTTTGTATTTTTTATGAAATTAATTGAGATAATTGTACAGATATTAAATATAAATTTAATAATCGAAATAAAATAATAACAATATTAAAGAATATTTTAGATAATTTTATTATGGGGTTGATATATAAACAAATGGGACCAGGATGTTGTGTGCATATTACACATAATGATTTAAAAAATTAATTTTTTAATAATGAAAACATAGTTGTTATAAATTATTAACAGTTGCTGACTATTTGTATAATGTTCTGATAGTAGAAAATGTATTATGAATTCGTATATGTAGAGAAGGAGTGTAATTACATATATTGATAATATATTTTATATGTTAGTTAGTATATGCAGTTAATTTAAAAGTAAATTTAATGTGACTGCTTAAATTTTGATGAATAAATTGATTAATATAAATGGGGTATTTTAAATTATCAGTTATAGTGATTTAATAATTTATTTAAATATATGATTTTAAAAGATATTTTATAGATTAATGGTGTTTGCGCTAAAATAAACGGTAAAAACATAATTAAAAGAATAGTAAGTAAATTGTGTGATATATTCAAATTATTGTATATTTTTTGTAAATCAGAGTTATTTATTATTAGGTTATGTGGTCTATTTACTTTTTATCATAGAAATATTTTAATGTTCGTGTTAATACTGCGTATACATTTGTTAATGTACTTTGGGACTTTTAGAGTTATATATTTAATCATATAAATATTTATACATATTTTAGTTTTATATTGCTACAATAGTAGTATTCTAAAATCTTTTAGAAATATTTAAATTGTTAATTTATATAATTAAGAGCGAAAACAATTTCATAAAAGTATAACAATGATTGTTAGATGAATCGAAAATGATTTTCGTATTTGAACATACTTTAATATAGTAACAATACACTTGTTACGGGTTTGGAGACGAATGTATGGCATTGCTTAATAATAAGCGGATTTTAGTTACCGGAATGGCCAGTCATCGGTCAATAGCTTATGGTATTGCTCAGGCTTTATATAGAGAAGGAGCCGAATTGGCTTTTACTTATCATACCAATAAATTGAAATTAAGAGTGCAAGATTTATCTAAAAATTTTGATTCTGATATTATATTACCATGTGATGTATCTGAGGACTTTTGTATAGATCAGCTATTTGTTGAATTAAAAAAAAAATGGCTAACTTTTGATGGGTTTGTCCATGCGATAGCATTTGCTCCTACTGAACAGTTGAAGGGTGATTATGTTGATACTGTTACCCGTGAAGGGTTTACGTTATCTCATTCTATCGGTTCTTATAGCTTTGTAGGAATAGCCAAAGCATGTAGAAGTATGCTAAATAATAAAGCATCTTTAGTTACATTAACTTATTTGGGATCTATGCGTGCTATACCCCATTATAATGTAATGGGATTAGTTAAAGCTTCATTAGAAGCCAATACTCGTTATATGGCTAATGCTATGGGGCCAGAGGGGATTCGTGTTAATGCAATTTCTTGTGGACCTGTACGTACTTTGGCTTCTTCTGGTATCAAGAATTTTAAAAGGATGCTATCATTTTGTCAGAGACAATCACCTATACGTCGCAATGTTTCTATAGAAGAAATTGGAAATGTTGCCGCATTTTTATGTTCTAATTTATCATCTGGAATTACTGGAGAAATAATTTATGTTGATGGCGGGTTTAATATTGTTTCTACTATAGATGATGAAAAATAACTTATATAAATAATGGTGTATTTTCTTGAATGAAATCTATATATTTAAATTTTTGTAAAGAATTATATATATGGAGTTATTTATATTTTAAAGAGTTTTGAGTCATGGTATCTTTTCATTGAAATATTTTAATGACAGGTCCATAAATAATATCTAGGACATGTGAATATGCGATATCGTATTGTACCAGTTACTCATTTTAATCAAAATTGCTTAATAATTTGGTGTGAAATAACACACGAAGCGGCTTTAGTGGATCCCGGAGGAGAAAGTAATAAATTACGAGCAGAAGTAGATAAGTTAAATGTGAAGATAGGTAAAATTTTATTAACTCATGGTCATATTGATCATGTTGGTAGTGCAGTTGAACTAAAAAAATATTACAGTGTTCCAATAATAGGACCACACAAATCAGATCAGATATTGTTAGATAGTTTAATCATTCAATGTAATATGTTGGGTGTGGATATTCCTGATGATACTACTGCGGTTATTCCAGATTTTTGGTTAAAAGATGGAGATACAGTACAAGTAGGACATGAATTTTTTAATGTATTGCATTGCCCTGGCCATTCGCCAGGTCATGTGGTGTACTGGAATAAAATACAAAAATTTATAATTATGGGAGATGTATTATTTAAAGAAAATATTGGTCGCACAGATTTGCCAGGAGGAAACATTATATCTTTAATGAATTCTATTAAAAACAAGTTATTTTCGTTAGACGACGATATTGTTTTTTTACCAGGACACGGTGCCCAATCTACGATTGGGCATGAACGTGTGAACAATACTTTTTGTAGTATAATAAGATGACTGTATAATACAGTATGAGTTTTATAATCATAGTATACAAATAAAAATGACTCTTAATTTGTATAAGTCTTTTATTTATTAAAATAATGGGTTTTGTTTATTTGGATGTAATTATCTTTTCATCCATAGTTTTAATAATAGACCTACATACATAAACGATATTATCATTTGATAATCCAGCTAAATTAATTCTGCCAGCACCTACTAGGTATATGCCGAACTTATTTCTTAAGTTCATCACTTGATTTTCATTTAATCCTATAAAAGAAAACATTCCACATTGGGTTTTAATGAAACTGAAGTCTGTGTTTTCATTATTATTTTTTAAAGTATTAAAAAATAATTTTCGCATGTAATTAATATGTTCCCTCATGGTTTTTAGTTCTTCTTCCCATATAGAGCGCAAATTTTTATTGTTTAATATCAAAGAAACAATAGAAGCACCATGTGCTGGTGGATTAGAATAATTACCGCGAATAATAACACGCAACTGACTTAACACTCGATCTGCATCATCTTTATTATTGGTTATTACACTGCACGCTCCTATTCTTTCATTATATAATCCAAAATTTTTTGAGTAAGAATTACATACTATCAATTCTGCATTTTTTTTACAGAAAATATATAATCCTTCAATATCCTCTGTTAATCCACGAGAAAATCCTTGATAAGCTAGATCGAACAAAGGTAACCATCTATTTTTTTCTGATAATTCTGATAGAATATTCCATTGTTCGATATTAGGATCAATTCCTGTAGGATTATGGCAACAACAATGAAACAATACTACATCATTAGGTTTAACATTTTTTAAGCTTGAATATAATTCGTCAAAATTTAGTGAATGAGTTGTATTATTATAATAAGGATAGGTGCATATTTCAAATCCTGCAGATAAAAAAATATTTTTGTGATTAACCCAACTGGGATTGCTTATCCATATTCGTTTAGATTTAGTGTTTTTTATTATGAACTCAGCTGCTATACGTAATGCACCAGTTCCTCCAGGTGCTTGAACAGTTCTTATGCGTTCTTTTGAAATAATAGAGTTATTATTGTTTACTCCAAATAATAAACACTGGGTAGCTGTATTAAAGGAATGCATACCCTCTATGCTAAGATAATTTTTAGTGGTTTCATGTTTTAACAACCATTCTTCAGCTTGTTTAACACTAGTTAAAACAGGAGTATTTTTTATTTTATCAAGATATACACCTATACCGAGATTTATTTTGTGTTTTCGTTCATCAGAATTGTAAATTTCTGATAAGCCAAGAATTGGATCAGCAGGTGCCATTTTAATAGACTTAAACATAACGTACGTCCATATTTATTATAATTATGTAAGGATTTTATATTTATATCAAAACTATTATTTTTTCCAACTATTAATTATTATATTTTTTAGTTTAAATGCGAAATATAATATAATATATTTTATAGCTTTATATATCTACTACTTATTGCAAATTATTTATTTTTTTAATATTGTAATAATATCTATTTTATTTATGTAAATTAATATAAATGCAAGTATTATTAAAAATTGACATTCTTTGGTGTTCTAGGAAAAGGGATAACATCTCTAATATTTTTTATCCCTGTAACATATATCATTAATCTTTCAAAACCTAGACCGAATCCTGAATGAGGTACTGTTCCATATCGTCTTAAATCGCGATACCACCAATAATTTTCTTGTGTTAAGTTGTTTTCTTGCAATCTTTGATCTAAGGTTGATAATCTTTCTTCTCTCTGCGAACCTCCAATTATTTCTCCAATGCCAGGTACTAAAACGTCCATAGATGCTACAGTTTGGTTATCGTCATTTAAGCGCATGTAGAAAGCTTTGATACTTTTTGGATAATTTTTTACTATTACAGGAGATTTAAAATATTCTTCTGATAGATATTTTTCATGTTCAGAGAATAAATCTGTTCCCCAATGTATTGGAATATTAAATTGTTTATTACATACTTTTAATAATTTTATTGCTTCAGTATATTCTATACAGTTAAACTTAATATTAGTGAAGTTTTCTAATCGAGATATGATATTTTTATCTATTTTATTAATAAAATATTTTATATCATCAGAACATTCTTTAAGGAGTACTATGATGATATTTTTAAGTAAAGATTCTGCTAAAATAATAATGTCATCTAAAGTCATAAACGCTGCTTCTGGTTCTATCATCCAGAATTCAGATAAATGACGATTGGTATTGGAATATTCTGCTCTAAAAGTTGGACCAAAAGTGTATACTTTCGATAATGCACAAGCATAGGCTTCGGCATTTAATTGCCCTGATACTGTTAAAAAAGCTTCTTTACCAAAAAAATTATGGGTATCGTAAGTATTGGTTTTTTCTTTTGAATTATGTAAAGCTTTCTGATTTTTTGAAGTAGAAACGCAGAACATTTTTCCATTGCCTTCAGTATCGTACGCAGTAATTATAGGGGTAGGGACCCATATAAATCCTTGTTTGTGCATAAAGGTATGGATAGCTTGCGACAATGTGTGTCTGATACGTGCAACAGCTCCAATTATATTGGTACGTGGTCTTAAATGAGAAACTTCACGTAGATATTTCATAGTGTGGTTTTTAGCTGTTATTGGGTAGGTGCTAGGGTTTTCTATCCATCCTAATATTTTAATACTTTTTGCGATTACTTCAACACGTTGTTTCATTCCAATGGATGCGGATACGATTCCATCAATTGTAACTGAGCAACCACTAGTCAAGTGTAATATTTCATTTTTATAATTATATAAATTATCATATGCAATTATTTGTAGTGGGGTTATGCAAGAACCATCGTAGATATCAAGAAAGGAAATTTTAGCTTTAGAATCACGTCGGGTGCGAATCCAACCCTGTATAGTAATTTCAGTATTTTTTGATATATAACCGTACAATATATCTGCTACTGATACTACATTCATGCTATAATCCTCCAGATTTTTCAAATTAATAATATTTTGTTGTGTTATTCATAACTTAAATTTAAATACATATAATAATGTATGATTTAATTGACTAAAGGTATTACGAGATATAATTCATGCAATTTTTTTTTGAGATATATTCGTGTTTTCGGTATAAACAATGGTCGATATCTTGATACAGTGCTTGGTTTAATCAATTAATATATATAAGTATATCAGAATATTGTATTTTTTTTAAATAATCCAACTTTTAAGTCAGTTGCGGTATAAATTATTTTTCCATCACATAATACCTCACCATCGGCCATACCCATAGTTAGTTTTCTGTTAATAATTCTGCGGAAATGAACAAGATAGGTAACTTTTTTAGATGTAGGTAAAATTTGACCAGTAAATTTAACATCTTTTACTCCTAAAGCACGTCCTTTCCCTTCTCCTCCAAGCCATCCAAGGTAAAACCCCACTAGCTGCCACATTGCATCCAATCCTAAACATCCTGGCATAACTGGGTCTTTTATGAAATGACAATTAAAAAACCACATATCCGATTGGATATCTAATTCTGCTTCTATAAATCCTTTATTATAATTTCCTCCATGTTTAGTCATTTTTATGACTCGATCCACCATCAGCATATTAGGAGCTGGGAGTGTAGGCCCGTTTTTTCCAAATAGCTCGCCTCTACTAGAAGCTAATAGATCTTCCTTTGTATATGATTCACGTCTATTAATCATAGTATATCTCGTTCTATTGCAATATATTTTCTTATATTAAAGATAATAAAATGTAACAATTATTACATGTGAATACACCATACAGTGGAAAATAGTTGTTTTATAATATATAGTTGTTTTGTTAGGTAATAAAAATTTTTTATTAAAACAATAATTTTTAGTTATTATGGTTTAGTGAAAATTGAAGTTATATATAAATATTTACAAATTAATTCTATTATATTTATTTTAGTCTGGAAATATTATTGTTTATTAAATATACAATAATTTGTTTGGAAAAGTATAATTAAGTTTTGATACATGTTATGCGTAGAATATATCTATTTAACACAGAGTATGATTAAATATAATCGTTAATAACGATGATAATAGAACTTAATTTATTATTTAGCGCGATTATTATGACCTTATATTTATATAATAAGCTGGTAGTCTTAATATTTAAAGTAGTAATTAGTACCTAAATGTAGGGTTTATAGTTTGTAGAGATAGAGGAATGCTGGATTAGGCTGTAGATTTTCATTATGATTAATCATTGTGCTATTTATTGAACTTAATATTAGGTGACACATAAGATAGATGTTATTAAGATTTATAGTTTTTATAACAAACTGCTTGCAGTAGCATAACGTAGATGTCACTGAAAAATTATGGTATAAAAAATGATTATATATTTCAATAAGATCCATTATATATAGGGTTCATGGTACATGAGTATTTAATTTCTTAGCCGTGGTGTTTGCAGTTGTAAAAGAATAGACGCAGAAAGTTCATCTAAAGTGCTTTGCTCTGGGTGTATATGAGCGTTCTCGTATCCTAATTGTACTTCTGCTAAATAAGTATGCATAGGTTTTCCGTTTTCGTCTTCCATAACGACATGATACCATGGAGATTTGCGTAAAGTGTCGTTTTTTGTAATTTCATCCAAAGTTGGTTTTTCAAGAGAATATTCTGGATCTATGTCTATTACTACTCCTAAATACCCCAATAACTTGTGTCGGACTTGTTGTCCGATTCCAAATTTACTAGTTATCATATAATCTCCTGTAAAATATTATCTATCAGGAATAATAGATATGGGGCAATATGATAAAATCAAGGGTAAATTATTGTTAAGTAGATTAAAATATAAATAAGGAATGATTCTTATTATTTAGTATTAAATAAATGTAATAGGTTTTATTTTAAATATTAATAAATTTTAATAGAATAATCTGTTCTAAGTTCCAAATGATATTTTTTATATTATAAGCATTTTATGGGTTTAGGAAGACCTGAAATTTTTGCAATTTTTTGAGCTACGGAGCCTTTTGGAAATAATCGAGCAAGAAATTGGCTATTTCCTTTTTCTTTACCATGTTTAAGTGCTATGGCATTAATTAATATTCTGATTTTTGGTAACGCGTTGAATTCCATGTAGAATTTACGTACAAAATATATAATTTCCCAATGTATTGCATCCATCGTGATGCCTTCTAGATTAGCTAGATGCATCGCAATGTCTTCATTCCAGTCTTCAATATGTATTAAATAGCCTTGCTCATTAATGTTAGCGTTTATTTGACTACATTTCACAAATTTTTCCTAAAAATTGTTTTTAAATGTTATTTTGCTAAATGATAACATTTAAAAACAAGATAGTATTTAAATTTTAAATATGAATTATAACAAATACTCATTATTATAATGAAAAATTCTAATAATGAGTATACTTTTTGTAATTTTATTATTAATTATATCTTATATTTTAAGTTTAATATATACTTGATGTTGTTTTTAAATCATGCAACTAATCGTGGTTTTATTAGTTATGGGGATTATTTTTTAATATTTAATATTGATTTAAATGTAAGACTGGTATTTTGATAGTATGCGCTGTTATTCTACAAAAAGTATCGATGATGTATTTTCTAAGGATTGATAGAACTCATTTTGTTTATTTTAAATATTTTGGAGGAGTGGCCGAGTGGCTTAAGGCGCCGGTCTTGAAAATCGGTAGTGAAAACATTCTAGAGTTCGAATCTCTACTCCTCCGAAGTATTTTGTCAGTTATTATGTTAAAAATATTTTTTGTAAATTGATTGATGACATAGCTAAATATTATTAGCACTTGAATTATATGTAAAACATATGATATTTGGATTAATCATTTTAATAAGTGAGAATTGGAGACATTCTTATAGTGACTTAAATAAGCCTTAGTAGCAGATGTATGCTACGATATTAATCCCAGATATAAATTTTATCCCTCCTCATATATACTACCCACTAAAAGTTAAAGATCTAGCCGCGTATGTATATCGTAGTAAGAACATTAAAAAAGTTTTATTTATTGGGTCGTGTAGGATTTGAACCTACAACCAATTGATTAAGAGTCAACTGCTCTGCCATATTGAGCTAACGACCCGGTTATTTTACGGTATAGTAGTATACTGGGAATAAAACTGTAGTTTTGGATATTGATTATTTCTAAAATTACAACAATGATTATTATGTATAATGGTAGTATTTAGGTATTTCGAAGATAATGTGATTTATTTTTTCTTCTACATAAAATAATAGGAACTACGCGTATAGTAATAACCACCACAATAGTATATTATATATTTTTTAAAATATAAATAAATGATTATTCGGGATTATGTAATAAATAATGATTGTTGAAATTAATGTTATATACACACATAAGTAGATGTGGTATTGATATTGTTAGTATAGGGTATGTTACGAATTGAAATTAGTTAATTTATTAAATATATAATATTGTAATTATATTAAATTAGTTATTTTAAATATTATGGATTTTATTAATATACCAACATATCTTACTCTATTTCGAGTTGTTATGGCGCCATTGTTTACAATGTTGTTTTATTTACCTATGAGTTGGGCATCGACGGTATGTACTGTTATATTTTTTGTTGCAGCTATTACAGATTGGTTCGATGGGTTTTTAGCTCGCCGTTGGAATCAAACTACTAATTTTGGTAAATTTTTAGATCCAGTAGCAGATAAAGTGATGATAATTTCAGCACTTATTTTAATAGCTGAGCACTTTCATGTATGGTGGGTTACATTGCCATCTTCTAGTATAATTATCCGTGAAGTTATTATATTAGCATTACGTGAATGGGTAGCGGGAATTGGTAATGGTAATGGAATTAAAGTTTCTTGGGTTAGTAAAATTAAAACGTGCGTACAAATGTTAGCTTTAACTGCGTTACTGTGGAGTCCTTATGAATGGATAGTGATTATAGGTGTTATTGCATTATATATTTCGGTTTTATTAACATTTTGGTCTATGTGTGCTTATTTATATTATGCGTGGCATAATTTATATAATTGCTGATTTTGTATAATGTGCGGTTTTGAGATTGAAATAATTAATGGCAATTATTCGTCATTTTTAAATCTAAGATTTATTTTTTAAAATTTAAATATCTGGTTTATTAGTATGTAAAGTAATAAATTATGATAAGGTTTATCAATGCATAAATATATTGGTGTTAAATTAATTTAATATGATTTGATTATATATTTGTTTTATGTTGTTTATGTAGCGCGTTGGCAGAGTGGTTATGCAGCGGATTGCAAATCCGTGTAACTCGGTTCAATCCCGAGACGCGCTTTTATTTTTTAAACAGCCCGGGTGGTGGAATTGGTAGACACAAGGGACTTAAAATCCCTCAGCTTTTAGCTATACGAGTTCGAGTCTCGTCCCGGGTAGTGTTTTGAACAGTGCGTAAAAAGATTATTTGAATGTTAAAATAGTTTTACTTAATAAAATGATTATTAGTTGTTGTTAATTTTTTTTTGGTACGAAAATATTATATATATATTCGTAATATAATGAACACGATTGTTGCTGATCTTTAGTTTTTAATAAGTTTTTCGTGTAATATTTATTGGTATACCAGAACGGGTTTTCAATGCTTCGTTAACTACTTTATAATCTATATTCGAACCGTTAATTAATATAGTCTGTAATTTTTTTCTTAAATGCGCTATCACTGACGTATTTAAATGATTTTTTTCTTTTTCATAAGATAATGGATTATGGATTTCAAGATATTGCATACCGTTTGATTCAACAGTACTTTTTATAGGTTCATTAATAAATTGCACTCTAGTTCCTACAGGTACAGCTTTAAAAAGAAATTCGATATCTTGAGGACGCAATCTAATACAACCGCGAGTTACTCTGAGTCCAATGCCAAAGTTACTATTAGTGCCATGAATTGCATAGTTTCTACCTAAGTATAAAGCATATAGGCCCATGGGGTTGTTAGATCCTGCTGGAAACATTGTAGGTAGGATTTCTCCACGCCTTATATATTCATCACGCATATTTTTGGTAGGGACCCAAACTGGGTTTTTTTTTTATGTTTTATTGAAGTTATCCAGTAATATGGTGTTGCATTTTTGATTGTTCCAATAGCAATTGGTAATATAACGACAGTATTGCTATTTTTAGGATAATAAAATAATCGCATTTCGGCGCTGTTAATAATAATACCTAAATGAGGCGTATTTGGTAAAATTAATTGATGTGGAATTATTAATTTTTTTTCTGAATCTGGCAGGTATACGTCAACATCTGGATTAGCTTCTAACATGTTACTAATTCCTACTTGAAATTTTTCGGAGAAAAATTCAAGGGAGTGTCTGTTGTTTTTAGGCGTAAAAATTTCTATATTTTTTCCAATTAGTCTATCATTATTTTTAGGTAATGTATAAACAGCGGCATAGGCAAGACAATGACTCAATTCTATAAAGACAAATATCATATTATAAAAATATACTTTTATATTCATAAATATTTGTATTACTTGCAGTAATTTATATTATAAATAATATTTGGTATAAACTGTAAGTATGATGGTATAAGTTTGTTTTAATAGTCTTCAAAAAAATTGGCATTTAATTTACAATAAAACAACTACTTTTCTACAACAAAATTATAGCCAATGCTGATAATATAAACAATAATTTTTATTTACTAATTCTTAAAATTATTTTTAATTCAATTAAAACACTCTTTAAGAGAGTGTTACATATTGTGAGTATTATATACTTATTCATGTCTATAAGTTTTATACTATCTATTCTAAAATTAGATAGTATAATGAATTATTCAAATGAGTTTGAATGATATATGTAGTTTTGAATTATTATTGTTAATATTTAAATAATTTTGTATGATTTTATATAATTTTTGTATCTTGTGAATTAATACAAGGAAGGTTCTCCAGGTGGGCGGGTTTTAAATCTACGATGTAACCACATGTATTGATCAGGAGCTAATAAAATTACTTGTTCGATGACTTTGTTGATATGTTTGATCATATCAATATTTGTTTCTATAGGTATTTCATTTTGTTTGTTTGGCAAAATTAATAATTCATATCCAATAGCATTAGGTAACCTACGTGCTACAAAAGGAACAATTGCAGGTTTAGCTATTTTTGTGAGTATGTAAGTACCGATTGTACTTGCAGCGTTTGATACTGCGAATAGAGGCACAAATACACTGTTTTTATGTCCATAATCATGGTCTGGGGCGTACCAAACAATTTCACCATTTTTTAAAGCTTTAATCATGCCTTTAATATCAGTACGGTCTAACATCATCTTATTAGATCTTAATCTTCCTTTAGTTTGTAACCAATCTAATAATGGATTATTATTAGGACGATAAACACCAATGCCTGGATTTATTATACCCAAAATTCGAGCGCCTAATTCTAAGGTAAAAAAATGCATTCCAATTAGTAATACGCCTTTATTTTTTTTTTGTGTTTGTATTATATTGTTTAATCCACTAATTTTAAACCAACGTTTAATTCTATGTTCTGACCAAAACCAAGCCATGCCAGTTTCAAATATGCCCATACCTATTGATTCACAATTTTTATTAAATAAATCTCTTTGCTCTTGATTTGATAAATTAGGAAAACAGAGCTCTAAATTTCGGCGAATTATATGCATGCGATTTAGCATAAAATATTTTGTAATGCGACCAATTCTAGTACCGAGATAGTGTATTATAGGGTATGGAAGTAGTACTAAAATATATAATGTTCCTATGCCTAACCAAACAAACCAAAATCGTGGGTGTAAAAAAGAATAATTAAAAACCGGAAGTTTCTTCATGTGCAAGTAACTTTTTAAAATGAATGCGTAAATGTATAGTATTTATTATAAATAAATTGCGATGACTACATTATCTAATAGAAATCTATATAATTTTTAGTGAATAAAACTATAAATATTAACTATATAAATGTATTTGTACATAAAAATAGATGTTTGTGTTAATTAATTGTTTTTGTTAAGTTGTGGTAATATTGTCTGATTATATGTATATCATATAAGTTTATTTTATAAAAAATTAAAAATTAATCTTTTGATATTTAGATATTATTTAGACACATGAAAGATAATTACATATAAATTAATTTTTTAGAAGTTATTTTGTCGTTATTTAATAGCATTGTTGTATTTTTTAGGATCATTTTTATTTTGACGTTGTTGTTGTAAGCGTTGTTTTAGATTTATACGAAAATGACGAGAAGAACGGCGTAATCGACGCATAAATCGCGGATAGCTAGAGTGTTGTTCTTTTTGGCGACATATTTTATTAGTATGTGCGATAGCATTATGATCGACATATGGATAACGTATAATAGTATGATTAATGTTTTTAGAGTTTTCAATAAAATCAGTATTTAACTCAGTAGTCGTGATTTTTTTTTCAAAAATATTAGAATATGATGTATTATATTTTTTGTAATGATTTATATTTATAGGCGTTGATTTTTCGTTTGTTTTTATATTTAAGCGACATTTAAGTTGATGTATTTTCAACCATATTTTGGGTTCTAAATAATTTATTTTTTTTAAATTTTTTTGTTCGATATTTTGTTTATGCTTTTTTTTATATTTTTGTTCGGATATTTTTTTTATTATATTTTTAATAGATAATTTTTGATTAGGATAATCAGAACTAAATTTAGTCTTGTTAGTATTTGTAATAAATTTTGATAGAGATATAATATTATCATTATTCTCGTTGAGACAATTTTTAATTTTTTTATTATTACTTAAGTTAATTTTATTTTGTATATTGTGGTTATAATTTTTTTTATCGTTATTAATATGTTTAAAATAAGAATTTTGATGTAATTTATAATTATATTTTAAATTTTGGAATAGTCTGTTTTTGTATGCAATTTTGACATATATTCCGTTGATATATTTTTTTATTATTTCTAATAATTTTTGTTTTATATTATTATAATTGCTAATATATAAATAAATTATTTTATTTAAAAAATTTTTTATATTGTTAAACCATGACATTTCTTTTTTTGATTTAGATTGCAACGTATAATTTTTATACTTAAAAATTTTATTGTAGGCAGATGTTAAATTTGAAATGATATCTGTTTTTAGTTTTAGTTGTTCTGAATTATAAGTGTAAATTAAAGGAGCAGTTTCTTCTGATGATTGAATTGCTGCGTGATTTTGGTTGGTTGCTAACAAATAACTTGGTTTATTGTTTATTTCCCCTTTTCGTATGCGTCGTACCTCATAATTTGGAGTTTTCATATGTTCATAAGGAACTATAATAGCGCGTACTCCTTTTTGTCGTTGTTCTATATCGCTAATAGCTTTTCGTTTTTCATTCAGCAAATATGAGGCGATGACTACTGGAACGATAGCGTGTACTTCATAGGTATTATTTTTTAGCGCTTCTTCTTCAATTAAACGTAAAATGGACAAGGATAAAGATTCATTATCACGAATACTGCCTGTGCCACTACAGCGTGGGCAAATATAATGACTTGATTCCCCTAATGATGTGCTTAGTCGTTGTCTAGATAATTCTAACAAACCAAATTTAGAAATACGCCCTATCTGAATGCGAGCACGATCTTGATGTACTGCTATTTTTAAGTTGTTTTCAATTTCACGTTGATGTTGAATCGAGGCCATATCTATGAAATCTATAACAATTAAGCCAGCTACATCACGAAGACGTAACTGACGCGCTATTTCATCAGTTGCTTCTAAATTAGTATTAAAAGCTGTATCTTCAATATCTACTCCCTTAGTAGAACGTGAGGAATTAATATCAATTGCTGTTAAAGCTTCAGTGGTATCAATAACAATGGAGCCTCCAGACAACAGTCGTACTTCACGCTGAAACGCTGATTCTATTTGAGACTCTATTTGATAGTGACTAAACAAAGGAATGTCTCCGTTATATGATTTTATTTTTTTGGCAAAATCTGAACGACCTAAAGAAATGAGGTGTTCTTTAGCTAAATTTAAAATTTTAGGATTATCAATTAAAATTTCTCCTATATCTGGACGTAAATAATCGCGAAATGCACGTACGATAACGTTACTGTCTTGATGAATTAAAAAGGGAGCTAGTTGATTAACTGCAGTATTTTTAATAGTTTCCCAGTGCTGTAAGAGAGAAGTTAAATCCCATTCTAATGCTTCAATAGATTTTCCTAATCCAGCAGTACGAACAATCAAACTCATGCCTTCAGGTAAATTTAAAGTAGATAGAGTTTCTTTTAATTCTATACGATCACTACCTTCAATACGTCTTGAAATTCCTCCAGACTTAGGACTATTTGGCATGAGTACCAAGTAACTTCCTGCTAAACTGATAAAAGTAGTTAGTGCAGCGCCTTTATTCCCTCTTTCTTCTTTATCTACTTGTACAAGCAATTCTTGTCCTTCATATAAAATTTCTTTAATATTAAATTTGTTGCAGGAAGATGATGAAGAAATAAAATACTCACGAGTAATTTCTCTTATCGGAAGAAATCCGTGTCGTTCAGCTCCATAATCCACAAATACTGCTTCTAAACTAGGTTCTATTCGAATAATTTTACCTTTATAAATATTTGCTTTCTTTTGTTCATGACCTACTGTTTCAATATCCAGGTCGTATAATCGTTGCCCATCTACTAATGCTATTCGTAACTCTTCTTGTTGAGTAGCGTTAATTAACATTCTTTTCATTATAATTTTTACTCAATGTTGATATATTGAAATGTAGATATTTTGATTTAAATATCTAATAGTTTTCAGTATTATTGTACATTTGATATTCAATAGGTTTGCAGTAATAACTACATATATAATTATTTTTGTTTGTAAGATCTTTGGTATTATTAATAACTATATATTTATGCAAACTATAATATTAGTTATTGATAGATTATTACATTTACATAACATTATTTATGATGATATTTATTATTGTGTAATTTTTTACAATATGTTATTTATAAATAACTTCATTATAATTATACGAATCAATGGCTATGCTGGGTAGCAAATTAAAAATTAATAATTTATATAAATATTGTATATGTAAAAGTATAGTTAAATATTTAAAAACTGATAATTTTTAAATATTTAACTATACTAATTTTTCGTATTTATTATTTAGTTAGTTTATTTTAGTTTGCTACAATTATTATTGTTTCTATTTTGTTATTATATTCAAACAATTATGTAATTACCATGGTTTCTTATGAAAGAACGTGACATTCATGCGCATTTTGTTGTAATTTCTTCAAATTTTTCTGGTCAAAGAATTGATAATTTTTTGAATACTTATTTTAAAGTAGTGCCTAAATCTATGATTTATAGAATTATACGAACTGGTGCAATACGTATTAATAAAAAAAGAATCAAATTTCAATATAAGTTGCAAATAGGAGATGTATTGCGAATCCCTCCAGTAAGAAGGATGCATTTAAATGAATTTGATATAAAATATATGAAAGAAATTGCATTTTTACAGAATATTATAATTTATGAAGATGATTATTTATTAGCACTTAACAAGCCCACTGGCATTGCTGTGCATGGAGGAAGTGGTCTTAAGTTTGGCATCATTGAGGGATTACGAGCATTACGCCCTAAAGATCAATTTTTAGAATTAGTTCATCGTTTAGATCGAGAAACTTCTGGTGTATTATTGATAGCTAAAAAACGTATTGCTTTGGTGTTTTTACATGAACAGTTACGTATAAAAAGTATGAAGAAAGAATATTTAGCTTTGGTACATGGAAAGTGGGATATAAATGTAGAGCTCATATCTGAGCCGTTATTCAAAAAAACTGTTTTATTTAACAATAAGATTGGTTACAGAGATGCGGAAAAGGGGAAATGTTCTACGACTCATTTTAAAATTAAAGAACAATTTGAAAGAATAGCAACTTTTTTGGTAATTAAACCTATTACTGGACGTACACATCAAATTAGGAAACATACTAAATACGCGGATCATCCTATTGTAGGAGATAGTGTGTATGGCGATTATAAATCTAATATTCAATTTAAACAATTTGGATTTAATCGATTATTTTTGCACGCTTATATGTTGCGTTTTACGCATCCAAATACAAAGAAAGATGTTTCCATATATGCGCCATTAGACCAATTATTTTACAATTGCTTATTTTTTTTGAGAAACTTAATTATGACTAATTATAATCGTTCATTAGAAAGTATAGTAAAAAATATAAATAATAATTAATAATTAAAGAAATTATTTGTTATTAATTTAATGAAATAAGTTATATACATCGTAAAATTAAAATAAAATATCGTTATTTTTTGTTGTTTTATGTTTTGACGTAATTAATCTCATACTAGAAGTATGATATATATTATTTCTTAAATAATTTAAGTGTTATTTTTATACTGTAAGAAAATATAATTAACGAAGACATTTAATTAATTATGCATTTTTATGAAAGGACAAATATTAATATTACTAAATAGTAGGTATTATACTGATGATATAACCAAATGTTTTATGAGTGTATATTATTTGGACAATGTTTAGATGATTTTATTTGAAAAATAAAAGTTAACTGATTATTTTAATGGATTATGAATAATCTATATGTTTGATAATTTAATTATAATGACTATAAATAAAAATTTATATATTTAGAATATAGGTATGTAACCCTATAGTATAGGATGAAGTTTATCTAGACAGATGAGTTGTATTAGATATATTATTCAATGTTCTTATTAAGATGATGTGTTAATAGGTAATAGTACTGAGACGTGTATTGATTCAGCCTAGAGGTATGGTGCTTATTATAAAAAGCTCAATAAATTTGTAAAACTAAGACAGAAATAACATATTATTATAATAATATTAATGATGTAATAATAAATTACGATTTATATTTATCTTAATAAATGTGTATGTGTGAATTGAATTTAATAATTATATGCACTTTTATTTAGTTTAAATAAATAAAAAGCGCTAGAATTTTTTATAATTGTATAACAACTGATATAGATAAGTTAATATTTGTGGATTTACTCAACTATCAAATATACTTTATTTGATAGAAAAATAATATTCTATAAAATAAAAATCATAAAAATGTTATCAATTTAAAAAATTAAATTATATTTTGTTAAATAATCGTGTATTTCAATTATTTGGTTGATTTAATTAATATTTATACTAATCACCTAGACAATAAATAATATTAAAATAAAATAAAAGGAGAGTATAATATGGCTGTACAGCAAAATAAATCTACTCGTTCTACAAGAGGAATGCGTCGTTCTCATCATGTATTACGTCCAGTTGCTATATCAGTAGATCAAGTATCTGGAGAAGTACATCGACGCCATTGTATTACTTTGAATGGATTTTATCGCGGAAAAAAAATGATTGAGAAGTGATTTTTGAATAATGATATACAGCTGAAAAATGTAGTTCTTGCATTAGACGCAATGGGTGGTGATTTCGGTCCAGTTGTGACAGTGCCTGCTTCCCTACAAGCATTGTCTTTACATCCGAAACTTGAATTATTGCTTGTTGGAAATCCTGATGTAATCTCACCTATTTTGTCAGCGTCAAGATCTGCGTGTATTGATAGATTAACTGTTATTCCAGCAAAATTGGTAATAGGTGGGGATATTAGGCCTGCTCAAGCAATTAGAGTCAGTAAGGATACTTCAATGCGTGTAGCTTTAGAGCTTATTAAGTCAGGTCGTGCTCAAGCTTGCGTTAGCGCAGGTAACACAGGGGCGCTTATGGGTTTATCCAAATTAGTGCTGAAGTCTATAAACGGTATCGAACGTCCTGCTTTAACGACACTACTGCCACACCAAAAACAAGGAAAGACCGTTATTTTAGATTTAGGTGCTAATATTTCATGTGATGGCGCAATGTTAGTACAATTTGCAATTATGGGTTCGGTATTATCAGAACAAATTTTAGGCGTAAGTAATCCAAGAGTAGCGTTATTGAATATTGGATCAGAAGAAACTAAAGGATTAGATAATATTCGCCATGCTTCAGAGATATTACACACCATTTCATCAATTCATTATGTTGGTTACATCGAAGCAAATGATTTATTAATAGGAAAAACAGATGTTTTAGTTTGTGATGGTTTTGTTGGTAACATTACCTTAAAGACTATGGAAGGAGTTATAAGAGTTATTTTGTCAACATTGAAATCATCAGAAAAAGAAAATAAATTGAATTGGTTTATGCAAAGTATTAATTTTTGGATAGGTAAATGTTTGTTTAATAAATTCAGTCAATTTCATCCTGATTGGTATAATGGCGCTTATTTGATAGGTTTACGTAATACGGTAATAAAAAGCCATGGCGCGGCTAATCAACGTGCATTTACCGCTGCTATTGTACAGGCAATTCACGCTGTAGAACGAAAAATTCCAGAAAGGATCTCTGCTCGATTAAGTACAGTCTTATCTAAAAAATAATAATCAAATATACATGTTTACTAGAATCCTTGGAACAGGGAGTTATTTACCTCAGCATATTAGATCTAACGTTGTTTTAGAAAAAATGGTAGATACATCGCATGAATGGATTGTCGCTCGTACTGGCATTCAAGAACGTCGTATTTCTAGTTCTGACGAAACTGTGGCTAAAATGGGTTATTTTGCTGCTAAAAGGGCCTTAGATATGGCTTGTATACATGCAGATAAAGTAGGTATTATTATTGTCGCGACCACTTCTTCCAGTCATGCATTTCCTAGTTCAGCATGTCAAATTCAACGGGATTTGCATGTGCGGGATACTATTGCTTTTGATTTGTCAGCAGCTTGCTCTGGATTTGTTTATGCGTTAGGCGTAGCAGATCAATATATTAAAAGTGGAAGTGTGGATTATGCTTTGGTTATAGGGTCAGATACTTTAAGTCACACTTTAGATCCTAGAGATCGTGGGACGTTAATTTTGTTTGGCGATGGGGCAGGCGCAGTAATACTTGGTCGCTCAAAAACACCAGGTATTATTTCTATTCATTTACACGCAGATGGATATCATGGGGATTTATTAACTCTCCCTAATTATAATAGAAATAACCCGACTATATCTAATTATTTAACAATGTCTGGAAATAAAGTATTTAAAATAGCTGTTTCTGTTTTAGCACGTGTTATTGATGAAACTCTTAATATTAATAATTTACATCAAGATGAATTAGATTGGTTAGTTCCTCATCAGGCTAATTTACGAATTATTTCTGCTACTGCTAAACGATTGGATATGGATATGAAAAAAGTAGTAGTTACGCTTGATAGACACGGAAATACGTCTGCAGCTTCTGTTCCTTTAGCTTTGGATGAGGCTGTTCGTGATGGTCGTATTAAACCAGGCCAATTAGTGTTATTAGAAGCGTTTGGAGCGGGGTTTACTTGGGGTTCAGCGTTATTACGATTTTAATACAAGAGAGAAATATTATTATGAATACATTATTAGCTATAGTATTTCCAGGACAAGCGAGTCAAAGGGTAGGAATGTTAAAAACTCTGGCAGCACATTATTCGTTAGTAGAAGAGACTTTTTCTGAAGCATCAGAGATTTTAGGTTATGATATATGGAAATTAGTACAATATGGCCCTTTTACAGAACTAAATAAAACTTATCGAGCACAACCAGCTATTTTAACGGCTTCAGTAGCCGTGTGGAGAATATGGAAACAGCAAGGAGGTTGTATGCCACAAATAATGGCAGGTCATAGTTTAGGGGAGTATTCTGCTTTAGTATGCGCGGGAAGTATGGATTTACGTTCTGGGGTTAGATTGGTAATGGTACGTGGTATGTTGATGCAAGAAGTCGTCCCGAATGGATGTGGAGCTATGTCTGTAATTATTGGTCTAAATGATGATGTTGTTTTTGAATTTTGCAAAGCAGCACAACAAGATCAAATTGTTTCCCTCGCTGGTTTTAATGCACCTGGACATGTAGTTATTTCCGGGAATAAAGCAGCAGTAGACCGTGTTAATTTATTTTGTAAAAATGCAGGAGCAAAACATGTATTTACACTTCCGATTAGTGTTCCAGCACATTGCGCATTAATGAAACCAGTGGCTACAAGGTTTATAAAAGAATTAGAAAAAATAAAAATTAACACTCCCAGTATACCAGTGTTAAATAGTACTGATGTATGTATTGAGCAGGAACCAAGAGCTATTCGTAGTGCATTAATGCGACAATTATACACCCCAGTGCGTTGGCGTGAGGTCGTGCAATATTGTATTCATCAGAGAATTGAAAAATTTTTAGAAATGGGACCGGGGAAAATATTAACTGGACTAATACGTAGTATTGTTAGTAACGTGTTTAGTTTATCAGTAAATGACCCTGTTTCTTTGTCAGAAGCAATGAAAATTGATTGGAATTGATATATTTGTATAGGAGTACATGTAAGATGACTTTTAATGAAAAAATTGTCTTAGTAACCGGTGCTCGTCGTGGTATTGGTCGCGCTATTATTGAAATGTTTGCAAAATATGGAGCTACTGTAATAGGAACTGCGACTAGTGAGTTGGGTGTTAAAGATATTGATATGTACTTAGGGAGTCAAGGAAAAGGGATGGAATTAGATGTTACTGACAAATATTCTATTGATCTTTTTGCAAAAAAGATTCGTCAAGAATTTGGAAATGTTGATATTTTAGTAAATAATGCTGGTATCGTTCAAGATAATATTTTGTTACATATGAAAGATAATGAATGGAAATCTGTCATTGATGTAAATTTGACTGCTGTATATCGTATGTCTAAATTGGTAATAAAATCGATGATAAAAAAACATTATGGTAGAATTATCAACATTGGTTCCGTAGTCGGTATTATGGGGAACGCTGGTCAAGTAAACTATTCAGCTGCTAAATCTGGATTAATTGGATTTACAAAGTCTTTAGCGCGTGAAGTTGCTTCTAGAGGTATTACAGTTAATTTAATAACACCGGGATTTATTTGTACGGATATGGTAAAAAAATTCACTGACAAACAGAAAAATGATATTTTATCAAAGATACCAGTTAATCGTTTTGGAGAGCCCAAAGATGTGGCCTATTCTGTAATGTTTTTTGCTTCTGATTATGCAGAATATATTACTGGACAAACAATGCATGTTAATGGAGGGATGTATATGGGATAATTAGTGTTATGTGATATATCTATTAAAGCTTTAATAAAAGAAAGTTTAATTTTTTAAAATTGCTAGGGAGTGGTATTATTTTGTTTTTTATATTTTTTGAAAACTATCGTATAGGCACATTTTAATAGGAAAATGAGAATATGAATACTATAGAAGAAAAAGTAAAAACAATTATTGCTGAACAATTGGGGGTTAAAAAAGAAGAAGTTGTGAATCATGCTTCATTTGTTGATGATCTTGGAGCTGATTCTCTTGATACTGTTGAGTTGGTTATGGCATTAGAGGAAGAATTTGATACTGAAATTCCAGATGAAGAAGCTGAAAAGATTACAACTGTTCAAGCAGCAATAGATTTTATTAGTAATAGTCATAAAAATAAAAATGATTAATTATAAGGTATAGTATGTTGCTTATACTAGTGCATAGGTATTTTTAGTAAATTGATAAATTGTTTTTGTAAGTAAGGTTATTTCAATATAATAAATTATGCTAATAACATATGAGAATTAAAAAGTAATGACTTAAAAAAGTTGGTACCATTAGTAATATGTTAATATTAATGTAAATTTTTAAATTACAATATCACGATATATTGTAAGAGTTAAAAAATAATTAGATTATAATGAAACCTGTATATTTAAAAATAGAAGGCAATAAGATGTTAATTTCGTAGTTGTACATGTTACATCAAGAATAAATAATTATGTTTATTAAATATTATAAATTAATTGTGCGGTATATATAAAAAAATAATATTGTATTATTGTTGATAGGGTTAAGGGACAACAGTTTCGGTATCTATTGTATTACAAGACACATCGAAATGTTATTTATCGCTGGTAAATTGAAAATAATAATGTATTGGGTGAATGGAATTTTAAAAAAAACAGTATCATTAAATAATCGTGCTTTGCATTTTGGAGATGGATTTTTTACGACAGCTAGATTACGACATGGTGAAATAGAGTTTTTAGATTTGCATATGAATCGATTAATTTTGTCGGCGAAGAGGTTGATGTTTAATAATTTCAATTATAATTTTTTATATAAAGAAATGTTACAAGCAGCTTCTTTTAGTAGCACATATAGTATCATCAAAGTAATAATTAGCAGAAGTGACAATCATAAGCTACATGGATATAAATGCAAAAACGATATTGAACCATTGCGTATAATTTATATCGGTCGATTACCGAAATATTACATACGATGGATTAATGTTGGGATTTGTATGAAAACAAGTGTTGTGCGGTTAGCACGGAATACTTTTTTAGCTGGAATCAAGCATCTTAATAGATTAGAACAAGTTATGATTTCGATGTGGATCAGTAAAAACGAGGAAATTGATGAAGCATTAGTTTTAGATACTGATGGAAATGTTGTAGAATGTTGCAGTTCTAATATTTTTTGGAGATATAAATATCAAGTGTTTACTCCTTCTATACATTATGCTGGTGTTAATGGAATTATGCGTCAGATAGTATTTAGATTATTACCAGAATTAGGATATTGTATACGGACAGTGACAGTTGGTCCTGAGCATGTAAAAAACGCAAATGAAGTGTTTATTACAAATGCTTTATTGCCATTAGCATCAGTTAACTCAATTGATGATTGCTTTTATTCAGATAAGACATTATTTCGTTTGTTGTATTCTCATATTACAAATAATAAAATTCAATAGTATTTATTATTTTTCTAAAAAATTGTATGTATAAAATGTTTCATGATTTTTATCAAAAATAGAGTTGTCTTTAATAAGCTGATCAAAAAAAAATAATGATTTAATTGAACCTTTTTATCAGAATTGTTGTTAAGAGATATATTTTTAATGACATTAGAAACGATATTAGCTCATATACTATATAAATATTTATTATTGTTATTATTAATTTTCTACTTATAAGAATTAAATTTTTTATTTTTTAATTTCTATGGATATAGAAAATACTTATAGTTATGGGAAATATAAAGGTTATGTGTTTTTAATATTTATTGCAATAAACACGTAAATTTTTATAACTTTAATGAATAATTAAATTTTGGCATTAATAATTTTTGTATAAGGTATGGATGTGAGTAATAAATTTATTACAATTGAAGGATTGGATGGAGCCGGAAAAACTACCGTTGTTTATCGTATAACTAAATATTTAAATAAATGTGGCATTGTAAACGTTGTAACTACTCGTGAACCAGGGGGCACACCAGTTGCAGATTTATTACGTGTATTAATTAAATATGGTGGACCTATAAACGATCCTATTGATAGTATATCAGAATTATTGATGATTTATACCGCACGATTTCAACTAATAAAAAATGTTATTAAACCAGCTTTATCTAAAGGTTATTGGGTAATTGGAGATAGGTATGATTTGTCTTCTCAGGCATATCAAGGAGGAGGTAGAGGAGTTGATATGCTATTATTACATGCTTTATCTAATAAAGTTACAAGTATCTTATATCCAGATTTAATATTTTATCTTGATATTTCTCCAGAATTAAGTATATCTCGAATAAAGAACAGAATAATGTTAGATTGTTTTGAACAAGAATCTTTAATTTTTTTTGCTCGTGTGCGTTCTTGTTATAAAAAATTGGCCTCTGAAAAAAAGAATGTTATCATGATTGATGCTTCCCAAAGTTTAGAAAAAGTTTCTGCTATTATTTATAGATATTTAGATTGGTGGTTAATACGTTCCAGGAGGAAGCTATAATGAGATGGTATCCCTGGTTGGATATTATTTATAGTAAAATATTGAATTCTTATCGAAAAAATAGAGGACATCACGCATTACTTTTAAATGCTAAATGGGATAACGGGGAAGATACTTTAATTTATGCTATTGTGCGATGGTTAAGTTGCTCTCATCCTCTAGAAACTCGACACTGTGATATTTGCCATAATTGCAAGTTAATGAATGCAGGACATCATCCTGATTATTATCCGATAAATCCAGAAAATAATACTCAGACTATAGGCGTTGATATCATGCGTGCCTGTATTCATTCCATATATCATCACGCTTGTCAAAGTAAAGTAAAAATTATACATATAAAATATGTAGAATATTTAACTGATCAATCTATTAATGCATTACTTAAAACACTTGACGAACCTCCAATAAATACTTATTTTTTTTTTAAAACTCGAGATTATATAAAAATACCATTAACATTTTTGAGTCGATGTATGAAATGGTCAATTATACCTCCAAAGGAATCGCTTGGATTACAGTGGCTAATACGGCAACGGGAAGGAGTGAATGATATTTTATCGGCACAATGTGCACTACGTTTGTGTAACGGAGCGCCTATAGAAGCAGAAACTATGTTTAAATTAGGGATGTGGAAACAACGATTAGAATTATGTAAATCTATACATGATACTATTATAAATAAAGATTTTTTAAAACTCGTACCATTTTTAAATACTTGTCGGAAAAATACATATTTGTATTGGTTTATTACTGTACTTGTAGATGCATTAAAATGGAAGCAAGGAATAAATAAGAGATTTATAATAAATTTAGATCAAATAGAATTAATTACTATTATTGCAGATTATTGGAGTATTTCATCTTTAAGCCTTCAATTACAACAATGGTTATTATTGTTGTGTTGTTTTCAGAAATTTACTAATATTGATCGTGAATTATTATTGACCTATCGTTTATTAAATTGGAAACAAGACGTTATTGAATCTTGTTTCCATGCATGGAGTATATGACATTATGTTTTTGGTAGATTCTCATTGTCATTTGAATCAATTAAATTATCAAAATATTCATAAAAATGTTTCAGATGTATTGAACAAAGCGAAAAAAAGAGGAGTAAAGCTAGTTTTATCAGTTAGTGTCTCTATGTCAGATTATAATAGCATGGTTGAGTTAATTGGATACAGAAATGATGTTGTATTTTCTTGCGGAGTACATCCTACATATGTACATTATTCTAATAATTTTGATAGAGAAAGATTGTATATTTTATCTTCTAGAAGAAATGTAGTAGCAATAGGTGAAACTGGATTGGATTATTATCATAAATTAAAATTAGATAACAAAAAAAAACAAAAAGAAGCATTTCGGGAACATATTCGTGTTGCTAGAGCAGCACAGAAGCCAGTTATCGTACACAGTCGTGATTCTTGTAAGGATACTGTTGCTATTTTACGTTCAGAATCAGCAGAAGATTGTGGTGGTGTGTTACATTGTTTTAATGAAAATGTAGATACTGCAAGATTGTTATTAAATCTTAATTTTTATATATCTTTTTCTGGTATGATAACATTTAGAAAATCTTATATGATGCAAGAAGTAATTAAATATGTGCCTTCTGATCGTATATTGTTAGAAACTGATTCTCCTTATCTTGCTCCCATTCCTTATAGAGGGAAAGAGAATCAGCCGGCTTATATATATGAAATTGCTAATCATATAGCGCTTATAAAAAATATTGATATGGATGAATTAGCGTTTATTACTACAGTTAATTTTCGTACTTTATTTCATTTGTGAAATAAGAATAAAATGAATATATTAAATGGATATTACGGATAGATTAATAGTGTCGTATTGTTATTAACATTAGAATATAGTAGTTATACTATATTGAATATAATTTGATTAATATAATCATTAATTTATTATATATATTGTAAATGTAATATAATATTTAATAACCTGAAGACAAATATAGTATTTGTATTTTTTATGTTAGGGGTAGATGCTAGCTGATGTGGTCAAAGAATTATTGTAATATTTATATACTTTTAAGTAATAGGATAAGTTGTGAAAAAAGATAATATTTTTATAAATATTATTAAAAAGAAAATTAAAGTTGATATCTTATATCAAGACGAATTAGTGACTGCATTTTATGATTTAAACCCTAAAGCGCCTGTTCATGTATTAATTGTACCTAATATATTGATTCCTACTGTTAATCATGTCACAACTAATGATGAAATAATATTAGGTAGATTATTTGTAGTAGCAGCAAAAATTGCTAAGAAAAAGAATATACATTCTTCAGGTTATCGTTTAATAGTTAATTGTAACCATCATGCTGGTCAAGAAATTTATCATCTTCATATGCATTTATTAGGAGGAAAACCTCTAGGTCCTTTGTTATAAAAAAAGTAATAAGAGCATATATTATAGTTTAATTATAAGTGGATTTTTCAATTAGTATCTCTTTTAATAAGAGTTAATTTTTTGTTTTGTGTAAAAATTAAAATATATGTTTATTGATGTGTAAAGGACAATATGATAGCGAATTTGGTAAAAAATTTTTATTTTTAGATAAAAATTATTATGCAAAATGATAATAACATATATTTCATTTATAAAAACAAGATAATATGTTTAGTGATCGGTATGATTTCTGTACATTATTGTATTGGGTTATGTAATTATGATAACACGTTTACGCTAAATACGAAGCCTGCATTATCAGTACCATCTCAAATTAACTTAATTCATTGGGAACCAATTATATTAAATATGCTGCAGAATGCATTTTTTTTTGATAATATCGAACGCGGTAGTGTATTGTTAGTAAATATAATCAAGAATAATACCAACGGTATTTTTCAGACTAATAATGTTACAAACATATTAATCAAATGTATTGTAGAGAATACTGGAAAATATAATGTTATTGATATAGAAAGATTACATTCTGTATACAGAGAATTGGGTGTGTTTCCGGAAGATAATAGAAATTCTTATAATTTTTCTATGAAAATTGCAAATTATTTGCAAGCAAATTATATCCTATATGGTATTGCTTATGGAAATTCAGAAAAACCAAATTTAGAATTACAATTAATATCGGTTAAGACTGGTGAGATTTTGAGAGTTGTTAGTGGTTCTGCATAAGATATAAATAGGTTTTAATAGTAATTGTTAGTAATTACTTAAGGCATTATAAAAGGGTTAAAGATATGATCTTATAAAAAGATTCAATTATTACATTTAAAATGACTATATATGTTGTATAGTTGGCATGTATATTTAATGATTAAATGTTGCAGATATATGAGAATTTAAAAAAATATATTATTTGATATACTTATGAGGTAATACAGCAGATTTTGACGTATCAACCAATCGTATTGTTTATTGCTTTACGTTATGTTTTGGGGAAATCGATAGATCAGTTTGGCCGAAATATTTATTGGATTTCTAGTATTGCTATTATGTTAGGTGTGATGGCAATGATAACTGTATTGTCAGTTATGAATGGTTGTGAGCGTGAAATAAAACAAAATCTTCTTAATTTTATACCTCATGTATTGCTTACTACTGACAAAGGATATGTACATATTGAGAATAAACCAAAATTAGTATTACGTCAATTACAACATAAAATAATATGTGTTCAACCGTTGGTGACATCTAATGTTATATTACAAAGTTCTAGAAAAGCATCATTTGGAGTGATGTTAGGGATTGATCCGAATCATTTTGAGCCATTATATCTGTATTTAATTAATAAATATATGGATCAGTTAATTCCAGGAAAATATTATGTCATTATTGGGTCAGCTTTAGCAAAAAAACTTGAAGTACGTATAAATGATCAAATTCGTTTAATTGTTCCTTCTGTTATGCAGATCACTCCTATTGGCTATGTTCCTAGTCAACGACTATTTACAGTATTAGATGTTTATATTACGACTAGTGAAGTTGATTCTTATCAAGTATTAATACATCGATCTGATGCTTCTGCGTTAATGCATTATCCAGCGCAATGTGTTACTGGGTGGAGATTGTGGCTACATGAACCATTGTTACTGAACAATTATTATTATAATAATCGCTTGCAATTATGTAAGGATTGGGTGTGGAGGGATTGGAGAGAGTGTAAAGGATCTTTATTTCAAGCGATGAAAATAGAAAAAAATATAATGTCCTTGTTATTAGTTTTAATCATAATAGCAGCAGGTTTTAATGTTATTTCTTTTTTAGCGTTACTAATATTAGACAAACAGATAGAAATTGCAGTACTGCAAACATATGGTTTTACTCGCCGACAGATTGTGTTGCTTTTTATGATTCAGGGATTTGGAAATGGTATTTTAGGTATTATATTTGGTACAGGATTAGGATTATTACTATCTAGTAAACTAAATCAAATATTATTATTTTTAAAAATATTACCAGATGCTGTACAATTACCCGTAGAAATAAAATATTATCAAATATTAGGTATCGTATTTATGACGTTTATTATAGTCTTCTTAGCTACGTTGTATCCATCATGGCGTGCAGCTTCCGTTCATCCTGCAAGAATTTTACGTCATGGTTGATATTCCATTATTATATTGTGCTCAATTGACGAAATATTATCGTCGTGCTGGGTTTTTAATCAAAGTGTTGAATCATATTACTTTAAGTATACAACCTAAGGAGATTATTGCTGTTGTGGGGATGTCTGGGTCTGGTAAAAGTACATTGTTACATTTACTCGGGGGATTAGATAAACCAACTGCAGGTGAGATATTCTTTGAAGGATATGCATTACATAAATTATCTGATAATGCGCGCGCTATGATACGTAATAAACGTTTAGGTTTTATTTACCAATTTCATCATTTATTATTAGATTTTGATATTTTAGAAAATGTAGCGATGCCATTATTGATTGGAGGTACTGGATTTAGTCAAGCGAAAAATAAAGCACGATGTATATTAAAATTAGTTGGTTTAGAGAATCGTATTCATTTTTTTCCAAACGAATTATCTGGAGGAGAAAGTCAGAGAGTAGCTATAGCACGAGCTATAATAAATAATCCAGCTTTAGTGCTGGCCGATGAACCTACTGGAAATTTAGACGAAGAAAATTCAAGTAATATTTTTCAATTATTAAAAACATTAAATATTCATTATGGAACAACTTTTTTAATTGCAACTCATGATTTAGATTTGGCTAAGAAATGTCATAGAATATTAACGATATCTGATGGTCAAATAATATTAACATAGGATAATTCGTTTAGGTAATTGTTTTAAAATGATATTATCTTTACAAATTGCTTTAAAATTTCATCGCGGTGCGAATAATAATATTCTGATATCTTTAGTATCTTTAATTGCTATTATTAGTATTACTATAGGAATAGCAATATCTATAATTGCATTAAGCGCAATTAATGGGTTTAAATATGAATTAAGTCATCGTATTTTGGCGATTGTTCCGCACGTAGAAATTGAGTCGGTTAGTGAGTCATTTATCGATTGGTCTGAGGTTTCGAAGTGTATTTGTCAAATGCCAGAAATTATTTGTGTAACTCCTTATATTAATTTTTCTGGAGTTGTTGAATTTAATAATAAATGGCACGTGGTTTACGTTAAAAGTATAGATTTAATGAAAAACGTAGATAAAAATATATTATCTTATTTTATAGAGAAAGATTTTTCTTGGAAATATTTTTATGAAAATACGGAACAGATTATTTTAGGAAAAGGAATATCGGATGCGCTAGGAATTAAAGTAGGTGATTGGATCACTATTTTAATTGCTCATAATTTTCGTATAGATAATAAATTGTTATCATCTAAAAAAATTCGTTTACAAGTGGCTGGTATATTAAATTTGAGTAGTCAATTAGACTACAATATTGCTATAATGTCTTTATTGGATATACAACATTTATATGATAAAAAATCAGATATTACAGGAATAGCTATTAAAATTAATGATATTTTTTCTGCTAATAAAATAGTACATAAAATTGAAAAAATAATTAATCGTCAGGTTTATGTAAGAAGCTGGATGGATACCTATGGGTATATTTATAGAGATATTCAAATGGTTCGTGTAATTGTATATTTATCAATGATATTGATGATGAGTATCTCTTGTTTTAACGTAATTGCTACGCTTATTTTATCAATAAAAGATAAAAATTATGATATTGCGCTAATTTGTGCATTAGGAGGTCAAAATATTTTAATTAGACGTATATTTTTCTGGTATGGGTTAATTATTTATATTATTTCTGGTGTTATAGGAACCGGATTAGGTGTTTTTGTTTCTTTTAACTTAACAAGTTTAATTACAATTTGTAACGATTTTTTGGGAAGTAAGATTTTGTCACAAGGAATTTATTTTATTAATTTTTTACCTGTTAAATTAAATGGGTGGGATGTATTATCGGTTTTAGGTATAACATTATTACTCGGGATAGTTACTAGTTGGTATACGGTATTAAAAACAGAAAAATTTGATTTATATAAAATGTTAAAATGAGAAATTGAAAATTTGTGATCTTTTGCTAGAGCAAAAGATTTTGAATAATTTGTTTAATAATATAGTTGAGTTATAAATAAATAAAAATATAAACATCAATTGTAGATAATAGAATGTAGGTTTCTAATATTTATAATTTTGACAGTTTTGATATGGTATATCAATGTTATATTGAGTAGCGTTTAATATTTCAAACTCATGGTATATAAATAAATTTTTATAAAATATATTATTTATAAAATGAAAATAACACTGTTAGCGCAATGCAGTAGATTCCATTTTGGTAACTTAATTTAATGTGTGAGTTAAAATATTTATTTTTATTTTTGACTCCAACCAATTACATAGGTTTAGCAGCAGAAATGGCAAATGAAATTGATGATGTAACATCATGATGTTACATCATCAATTTCATTTGCCATTTCTGCTGCTAAACCTATGTAATTGGTTGGAGTCAATTTTTGTAAACGTATTTTTTCTGTTGCTGGTAATGGTAGTGATTCAATAAAAATTTTTATTTTTTCAGGATTAATATCTGTACTGCTGATAAATTTTTTTGTATCTTCATAAGATTTATGAATATTATGCCGTCTCATAACCGTTTGAATAGCTTCGCTTAATACTATCCAATGTCTATTTAATTCACTTAATATGTATTCTTTATTAACTATTAATGTTTTTATGCCTTTTAGTACGCTATGGTAGGAGATTAAAGCGTATCCTATAGCCATTCCTAAGCTTCTTAGGACGGTTGAATCGCTTAAATCGCGTTGCCAACGTGATATTGGTAACTTCTCAGAAAAATGATTAAATATGGCGTTTGCTAATCCTAGGTTTCCTTCAGACTTTTCAAAGTCTATAGGATTTACTTTGTGTGGCATAGTGGATGATCCAATTGAAATTTCATTATGGTATAGTTTAAAATAGTTGAGTGAAATATAACCCCATATATCTCTATTAAAATTTATCAAGATTGTATTGAATCGTGTAATACAGTCGGATAATTCAGCAATATAATCATGTGGTTCTATTTGTGTTGTATATGGATTATATTCGATTCCTAAAGATATAACAAATTCTTTGCTTAATTTACGCCAATTTATTTCTGGGTATGCTACTGTATGAGCATTGTAGTTTCCTACAGCGCCGTTCATTTTACCTAAAATTTTTATTGATTTTAATTGATTATATTGACGTATTAGTCGATATGCAATGTTAGCCATTTCTTTTCCAATAGTAGAAGGGGTAGCGGGCTGTCCATGAGTTCTAGATAATAAAGGAATATCTTTATAATTAATACTCATTTTTTTAATTTCATTAATAATTTGTTGCCAAATAGGTAACAAAATAGTTTTTTTGGCATTAGTAAGCATTAATCCATATGCAAGATTGTTAATATCATCTGAAGTACAAGCAAAATGAATAAATTCACTTATTTTTTTTAAATTAGGTAATATACTTATTTTTTCTTTTAAGAAATACTCTACTGCTTTGATATCATGCTTAATAATTTGTTCTATTTCTTTAATACGTTCTGCATCTTTGATATTAAAATTAATCACTAATTTATTTAAAAAGTCATATTCGGGTTGTGTAAAAGGAGATATTTCTTTAATAGCTGTTGTGTGAGCTAGTTTTTGTAACCAATAGATTTCAATCTGTACTCGAAATTTTAACAGACTGAATTCACTAAAAATACTACGTAAGGAATCAGTTTGTTTATAGTAACGACCATCGATAGGTGATACTACAGTTAAGGGCGATAATTTTATCACTTCTTCTCCTTTCATGATGAAATTAAACATTAAATATAATAATTATTTAGTTTTATAATTATGGTAGTATTTAATATGTTCAATGATATTGAATAAATATTTTTAATTGATATTGTTTATGTTTATTGAAGAGTAATAATTTTTAGGGCTTAAGTAGCTATAAGGAATAGTTTGTTCAATGATGCCGCCGCCTAAACAATTTTCATGTGAGTAAAAAACTGCTGCTTGCCCCGGTGTAATTGCTGATACTGGATTTTTTAAAACAACTTTAAGGTCATTGTTAAAAATAGGATATACACGACATTGAACATCTGGGTGTCTGTATCTAATTTTTACTGTACAATATAAAGGTGACTTAAGTATATTTCCTTTTATCCATTGTACTTGTTTAGCAATGAATTCAGTAGACATAAGAAGCGGGTGATGATGTTCTTGCGCTGCGATTAACGTATTATTTTTTATATCTTTGTCTATTACGTACCATGGTTTCCCATTTCCTTTTTTGATTCCACCTATATTTAATCCTTTTCTTTGTCCTAAAGTATAAAATGATACTCCTTGATGTGTTCCAATTTTATCTCCATTTATATTAATTATAATTCCTGGTTGCATTGGTATGTAATGACTAATAAAATTTCTAAATTTTCGTTTACCAATGAAACAAATACCAGTAGAGTCTTTTTTATTAGCTGTAATTAAGTTTAATTCTTTAGCGATATTTCTAACTTGTGATTTTTTTAATGTTCCTACAGGAAACAAACATTGTTTAAGTTGTGTATGACTAAGTGTATATAGAAAATAACTTTGATCCTTATTTTTGTCTAAACCACGCATTAGGCACGTTCCTTGATTGGTGTCAATACGGCGTACATAATGTCCAGTTGCAATAAAATCTGCGTCTAAATCTTTGAGTGCAAATTCTAAAAAACATTTGAATTTAATTTCTTTATTGCAGAGTATGTCAGGATTAGGGGTGCGGCCAATTTTATATTCTTGCAAAAATACTTGAAATACATTTTCCCAATATTCTTTAGAAAAATTTACGGTATGTAAATATATACCCAAATGATTACAGACAGAATAAGTATCCGATAAATCAGATGCTGATGAGCAATGTTCATTACTATCGTCATCTTCCCAATTTTTCATAAATAATCCTTCTACTTTATATCCTTGTTGTAATAATATCCATGCGGATACGGAAGAATCAACCCCCCCAGACATTCCAACAATCACTTTTTTTTTACAATGGGTATGTAATATAGTATTCATGATTAGATAAAATATAAGTTATTTTGTGTATGCACGATTTAATATTAAAGCAAATATATTATTTTTAATCATTTTATTGCAAAACCTAGATGGATAATATTATAAATTTTGTTATATAGCAAATCTTATCTTTAGAAAGATATGATGATATAAATATATATATTAGTGATAACATATTAAATAATTTATACTATTTATAATTTAAATGCTTAAAGATATTTTTTTAGAAAAAATGTTTTATTTATATAAAATATGAATATCGTAATATTTATTTACGTTATCAAGACAATAACAGTGTCGTTTACGTATATGTAATCAGTTAATTTATTTATTTTTTATCTTAAGTTAGATGATATTATTTTTTTATTAGTTATATGGATAAAATACGATAAAATTATATGACTTTTTAAACATAATTAGTCGTTAAAAATATATGTAATAATTATAGATCAGTATAAACAATTTTATTTTTATTTAGGCAAGTTACTGTGTTGGTTAATTTTGTTAATATGTTTGTTGTATCCTTATATTTATTGCGTATAGATTATTTACTATATTTTATTTCATAAATATAGAGTATTATAATGTAAGTTGTATTTATATATTAATATAAAAAATAGCATAATGATAAAAATATTATTTTTTAAAGAAACGTTATAATCTACTTATGTTGATAAGGTATATTATTTATAAGGTATCATGATATATTTATTATAACTAAAAATAATATGAAGATATTTCCCAGTAATTCAAAATTTTTATGAAAAAAGTAGATAATTCACAAGGATTTATTCAGGTTAGAGCAGCACATCGCCGTGAGCTTATTGATGATTATATTGAGTTGATTTCAGATTTAATCCAAGAATGTGGAGAGGCTCGTCAAGTAGATTTAGCTTTACGATTGGGAGTAACACAACCAACAGTAGCAAAAATGTTAAAGAAATTGATTGCTTGTTCATTAATTGAACATAAACGCTATCGTAGAGTATTATTAACAGAACAAGGAAGACGATTAGCTGATGAAAATCATGTACGACATAAAATTGTAAGAACATTTCTAATGGATTTGGGTATTAATAAAAAAACTGCTCAAAGAGATGCGGAAGGTATTGAGCATCATGTCAGCAATGAAACATTATTAGCATTTAGACAGTTTTCTAAGCGATGTAATAAATAATTGAATATGAATATATATATGTATTTCATTAAGTTATTCATCGTGTAACATACGTTTGGGTAAAATTATTTAAAATTTTTGAGAGAATTATGTAGTATTTATATCTTTAATATACATGATTTATGGTTGTATTATTTCTTTAATAAATGAGATATTTTCCATTGTACATAGCCAAAGTTAATACCTTTACGTATTTTATTTGTAGACAATGATTTCATTGTTTAATTTATATATAGATATAGATATTGTTATCTATATTTTTAGAGTTATAGGAAAACTAATTTTTAAAACATAAAACATTGTCTCATTTCATAATATTATATAAATAATATATATTTTGATTACAAAAATTATAAAATTATGAAGATATATATAATATATTTAGTTATTATTTTTTTGCTGACAACTTGTGTACAACAAAATAATAAAGATAATGCTATACGTACATCATCTACTAATTTAAGATGCAAAGAAGTTGATTCTTCTAAACAAGTTACATCATCAATATATAATGATTGCATTCGTCGTTGCGCTATTAATTATGGAGTAGATGCATCTTTAGTGAAGGCTATTATTCAAGTAGAATCCAATTATGATCCTACTGTAATTAGTAAATCTAATGCTGTCGGACTAATGCAGCTTAAAGCAGATACTGCAGGTAGAGATGCTTATCGTTTAAAAGGATGGACAGGAGAACCTAGTATTTATGAATTAAAAAATGCTGTTGTCAATATTGATCTTGGCACTGCTTATTTGTCTATATTACAAAAACAATTAGAAGGTATTATTAATCCAAAAACTAGACGTTACGCTGTTATTGTTGCCTATGTAAATGGTTTGAGTGCATTGTTAAAAACATTTTCTATTGATCGTAGTTATGCTATTGAAAAAATAAATAAGCTTAGTCCAGATCAATTTTACCAATATATACAATCCCATCATCCATCTGCGCAGGCACAGCGTTATTTATCTAAAGTTAATTCTATTTATGTTAATCAGGATTAATTATAGATCTAATTTTAGATTAATATTTTATTTTTTAAATTAATTTTTTATAAACTTGGAGATATATATTGATATATTTTTTCTGCGATTATTTATTATATTAAGTAATAAAAAATTTAAATGATGTTTGATCGTTAGGAATATATTAGTTTAAAATTACAGAATAAAATAGTATTACAAATGTAACAATGATTAAATATGTTATTTAATTAAAAATTGTTATGAATGTAAATAAATTGTGTCTAAGTTAGATAAATAAGATTATATACAAGTATATTTATTTTTTGATAGATATTTTAATATCGTATGTATATATGTTAATTTTATTTATGGTCTAATTATATTCATATAGGGATTTATATTATTGTTAATGGTAAGAAATTAATATTAATATAATTGCAATCTATATTAAATATAAAGATTGTAATTTTATGATATATCTTTTGTGATGAGTTAATTTCAATTAAATATTTGAAATAAAATCTTTCATAAAAATAATGTTTTTGTTGTAATTGAATGATTATTAATCATATGTTGATGTTTTAAATTTTAATAAAAAGGGAGGACTAGATTTAATTTGATTGATTTTTATGATACGTATAAATAGAAATTTTATTAAATAGTTGTTTTATTAAAAGAATATGTATAAATATATTTACTAATTTTTAGGTTAATATTGGTTAGATATTAGTGTAGAATTGTTATAAAGTTAAAGATAGTTACTAAAACATGTTGTGGGGTTTAGATATATATTCATATAGTGATGAGCTGCTTATAATTTTAGATCATGATAATGAAAAGTAAAATTTTTATAAATTATCTTATATCTGATTATATTATGTCACTTCGGTACATTGTATAGCACAGCCGCTACAATCTAATCCTGGTTCTGAATGAAAAGTACAAACATTGCATGAGTTTATTTCTTTGCAACAATATAATTTTATATGGTCTTTTTTGGTGTATAAATAAAAAAACCCAATACTGAATAAGATTGAGACTATTGTTGTGAGAGTAGTCATATATTTTATATGAGTTTTTATATTTAGTAAAGCGGAAGATGGTAAGTTGTTGTTTTTATCTATGGTTTTATGTAGAGTAGAAGATAAACACGGGGTCTCTTCATTTATTTTTTCTATAGTTAACTGGTTGTTTAGTTTTAAACCTCGTTTAGGTATAGTTATAATAGATGAAGGATCTAACCCAAAAGAGGTTATAGTTTTTCGTATTAAACTAATTTGTTGGTTTAAGTTTCCGTTAGATGGCTCGAGCCCATAAACTCGCCATACAATTGAAAATAAATGGTCCCGAGTGACTGGAGTGTTGGGATCAATATTTCGTTGTTTAATAAGTTCTTCTAATACTCGTCCTGCAGAATTAGATAACTTCACCGATGTGTTAGGTTCAGTTAATGATGTTAAAATATATTCTGCAGTATCGAATATGATAGTTGATTGAATGACATATTTCATTTAGTTACTCCATATGAACTGTATATGGATTAAGCAACGTTTATGCCAGCTGTTTACATATAATCTAAAATAATAGCATTTTTTTATTCTTTAATCAATATATATAAAGATTATAAAACAGTATTTTTATTATTAAAATTCTATTACTAACATAATGTTAGTAACGTGATCATATTTTTTGGCATTTTCATAATTTAATTTTTAAATAATATAATAATATACTCTAAAAATCTAGTACATTAGTAAATGTATATTACATTATTATAATAATATATATATGTGATATTGTTATATTTGATACATGTCGATGACATAGAAGTTATTTAATTGATTTTGATATTAATTTAAACAAATATGTATATATAAAAATTTTAACCGATTGTAACACAGAAAATATTTAGGTTTTATTTCTATTAGAATAGTATTTTTTAATTTAAATGATTATATTCATAAATAATATTCTTTTTTTTAGGTATTAAGATAGTTGAAGTGATTTAGTATAATATACTGATATGATTATAGATATGTGTTTGAGTTGACATTATTTTGTATTATTGATGTACTTGGTGTTTTACTGAATAATGTTAAGTTTTAACGCGCATATTTTAGTTGTTATATTAGTCTTTTTAAGAATCATTTAATAACTATGAGCGTATATATGATGTATGACACATTTTTATATAGTTTTAGAACATTAATTTATAAAATGTTATTTTTGATATGTTTTGATTTAATCATGATTACTCTTAATAACTCTCAAGCTAATTTGAATGATATGTCTATTGGAAATAGATCTAAAGACACCTTAATGTCAGTATCTGATGATATACAAAGATCGCCAACATTATATCATCAGGTAAAAATACGTGATGATATAATGACTATCATTTCATTAAAAAATTCTCCATTGGTTTTTACTGCTTCTCCTACAAGATCATTGCAATCATTATATGTAACTGATGCAGCTGATTATTTGAAAAATATTTCAGGGTTTACTGCTATTCGTAACGGAGGAGTTAATAACGAACCAGTTTTTCGTGGGATGTTTGGATCTCGGATACGTATTTTAATGGATAACGGAGAAATACTTGGTGCTTGTTTTTCTCATATGGATCCTATTAGCGCTTATATTTCTCCAGAAACTTTTGATATTTTAAATGTTATTAAAGGCCCGCAGACAGTGTTATGGGGTCCTGTAGCATCTGGAGCTACATTACAATTTGAACGATATAATCCTTGTTTTGATAAATCAAAAGTTCAATTGCGCAGTAATTTAATGATTGGAGCAAATAATAAAGTAGATAGAAATATAGACAGTATTATAGGAAGTAAATATGGATATCTTAGATTAATAGGTAATCTTTCTCAGTCAGATGATTATTATGATGGCCATAAACATAGAGTACATTCTGCATGGTATAAATGGAACGCTGATGCCATTTTGTCTTTAAATTTAAGAGAAGACATACATTTAGAGATTAGTTTAGGGCAAGGTAACGGTAATGCAAATTATGCTGTTAGATCTATGGATGGATTATGTTTTGCTAGAGAAAGTTATGGAATAAAAGTAGAAACTACAGACATAATTAAAAAATTAGATAAAATTGAGTTGCAAGCTTGGCATAATTATGTAAGCCATATTATGGCTGATACTTTACCGTATGTTACAGGATTATCTTGTAAAAATTGTTGTGGATTTAATAATGATATTGAAAACAATGTTGATCGATTAATATGGGGTGCGCGAGGTGTTGCGACAACACAATGGGATAACATCAAATGTTATAGCGGAGCAGATGTGCAAGTTAACAAACACAGAGAACACGTACAATCTTGTTTTAATTGGGAGAAAGATATTGTTTCCCAAGATATTGGTATATTTACTGAATTAATTGCGAATTCATTATCAAGTAAAAGATTTATTGGAGGTACGCGACTGGAATACAGTGTAGTTAATTTTAATAATTTTTCTAAATATAAACGGTATAGTATTATATATCCTGCGGGATTTTTACGCTATGAGGACAATGTTAATCCATTGTTATCATATTATGTAGGTGTTGGAACAAGTTTTCGTTTTCCTGATTATTGGGAGTTATTTTCTAATAGATTTAGTCAGAATATTAATAGCAGTATAGAAAATGTTTTAGAACTAAAACCTGAGAAGGTCGTTCAGATAGATATAGGAGCTAATTTTCAACATCTACAAACAAATGGATGGATATCGTCTTATGCTGGATATATTAGAGATTTTATTTTATGTGGTTATTACAATGATTACATACCATATAATGGTGGTATTAATCATACAGAAAATATTAATGCTAAAATATGTGGAACTGAAATAGGATTAAATTATCAATTTAATGATTATTGGCGGGCTGAAAGTAATATGTCATGGTCTTGGGGTATAAATGCAGATAATAATTGTTCTTTACCTAAAATTCCTCCATTGGAAGGTAAAGTAATATGTCAATGGATAAAAGGATGTTACAGCATCACTGCTTTGTGGAGATTTGCATTTCCACAATCTAATAATTTATTTATTTCTCCAGCCCCTGTTACTTATAAGAATACGTTATTGCATGCGCGTGAGAATTATAATACTTCAGGGTTTGGAATATTATCTACACATTTAGCATGGACTAACTCTCAATTTTATAAATTTAGTATTGGTGTGGATAATTTGTTGAATCATAATTATAGGGAATATTTTAATTTATATATGCATAAACGCCTTGGATATCCTACTGGAACGTTAATGTATGAACCAGGACGCATTTGGTGGATTAAATTGGGGATAGTGCTATAAATAAAAAAGGCAAGAAGAAATTTGATTTATATTTAAAAAGTTTTTAAAATTAGTCTATGTTTAAAATTTACATGCGTATTTATAAAATCATGCTAGCATGATTTTATAAATACGCATGTAAAGGCATTAAATTTTTAAATGTTATTATCTGCTACGAAAAATAATTCTTCCTTTACTTAAATCATATGGTGTAAGTTCAACAGTTACTTTGTCTCCTGTTAGGATTCGAATGTAATTTTTTCTTATTTTTCCAGAAATATGTGCTATGATAGTATGCCCGTTTTCTAGTTCTACGCGAAACATTGTATTAGGTAAAGTATCTAATACGACACCATGCATTTCGAAATTATCTTCTTTTGTCATTAGGTTCTTCTATAGAATTAAATGATAATCTAAAAATTTTATCATAAGATATCAGCTAATCAAGTAGTATGCGTCGATTGAGATTTGATATTTTAAAAATTATAAAAATAGTTATTTTTATAATGTAATCTTCTTTGATAATGGAATTATTACTATGATTGTTTGTTATAGTGACAGTATTTTAATGATAAACAATAAAAATAATATGATTTATTTTATTTATACTTTAATAAGTAGTTGTATTATTATTTTTTTTTATTAATTATTATTTCTTTAAGTTACTTTGTTAATTTGATAGCAGACAAGTAGCGTTCAGCATCTAGAGCAGCCATACAACCAGATCCGGCTGCAGTAATTGCTTGACGGTAGTTATGGTCTATTACGTCTCCTGCAGCAAATATTCCCGGAATAGAAGTAGCAGTTGTGTTACCGTTAGTTCCAGATTGTACATTAATATATCCATTATTCAATATGAGTTGATTACTGAATATAGAAGTATTTGGCGTATATCCAATAGCAATGAATACACCTTGGACAGTTATTGTGTATTTTTTATCTTGTTGCGTCATATTTTTTAAGTATAATCCAGTAACATTTGTACCATCTCCTAATATTTCTTCAACAGTATGATTGAGATGTAAAAAAATATTACCATTTTTAACTTTGTTCATCAGTCTGTTAATTAAAATTTTTTCTGCTCTAAACTGATTACGACGGTGAATAAGATGAATTTCTTCGGCAATATTAGATAAGTATAAACTTTCTTCTACTGCTGTAGAGCCGCCACCAACAACTGCAACAATTTGCTTTTTAAAAAAAAAGCCATCGCATGTAGCACATGAAGAAACACCTTTCCCTCTATATTTTTCTTCAGAAGGAATTCCAAGGTTTCGAGCAGATCCTCCTGTACTTATGATTAAGGAATCACATGTATATTCATACATGTTTCCACATAAATAAAAAGGATATTGCTTAAAATTTACTTTAACGATATAATCGGGGATTATCTCGGTGTTTAAATGAATAGCATGTGTATTCATACGATTCATTAATATAGGTCCAGTAAGATTTTCAGGATCTCCAGGCCAGTTTTCTATATCTGTAGTGGTGTTTAGTTGTCCTCCCATTTCTAATCCAGTGATTAGTACAGGAGCTAAATTAGCTCGGGCTGCGTAGATAGCTGCAGTATATCCAGCGGGACCTGTTCCCAATATAAGTAGTTTGCAATGTTTTTTACTTTTTGTCATGCAATGTATCTCATATAGCTCTCTCTAATTTCATTTGATTTCTGCTGTATCCATATTGTATGCAGTATGTTTATAAATCTTGAAATATTAAATTTTTTAAATAAGTTTACAACAAAGACCAGAACGAAATTCTAAGTTGTTATATAACAATTCCTATAACTATTTTTAACTTACATCACATGCGATATATTATAAAATAATGTATACAATATAGCAAGTATTTTAAATAAATTAAAGTGCTTTAATTTATTTAAAATTACTGAAGTTTGTTAAATATGTCGTATATATTATTTAAATAACACAGCAAACTAATTATTTTTTCATAATTTGTATAAATTAGTATGTATATACATATATATTAAATATTAAACTTTTTTATGAATTAAAAGGTTATTTTTTAAATTGAATCAGAATGTTAGATATATATAGATAATTATTGATATATATTAGTGGATATTTAAATAAAAAAAGAGATATTTTAGTGATTAATTTTATATTTGTTAGTATAAGCATAATTTTATTATATCTAATTGTTATATTAATTAGTTTTGATCCTGCAGACCCTGGATGGTTACAAACTATATGGGACGGATCAATACATAATCTTGGAGGTGTATTAGGAGCAAGACTTTCTGATTTTTTATTTTTTGTTTTTGGCGCTCCGGCTTATATGATCCCATTTTTTATATTATTTTATATTTGGAAAATTTATACACAGGAGATTTGGGTTACTATTTTTGAGTTTTTTTTTAAATTAATAGGGATATTAATATTATTATGTGTATGTTGTGGATTAACTCATTTAATTGTTAATGATCTTTTTTATTTTTCTTCTGGAGGGATAGTAGGAAGTATGGTATGTAATTTTATTTTATCTTACAAAAAAATAACTTATCATATTGGTGTTATTTTGCTTTTTTTGGTTGGAATTATTGACATTAAAGTTTTTTTTAATCAAATTTTTAAGATGATTGTAAAAACTATTAAAAATCAATTATCTCTTTTTACAGCTTATTTAAGAATATTAGTTTGTTATGATAAAAAATATATACAAAAATGTAATTATCAACAATTATGTATTAAGAAGCGTATATGCCCGTCAGTTTTTTCTATACAAGAACCTAATTTTTTTAAAAAAAAATCAGAAAATAATTTATTAAATATACATATTATCCCTAATGTATCGGAAAACATTGATAGATCTGTTAAACAATTTGATTCTGTTTTAAAAAACAATTTTTTCAAAAAAAATTGTATTGCATTAATTAAAATATTTATTAAAAATTTCAATTTTATCGAGAATCTATCATCTTGCTTTAAATTATGTATAAATAAAATAAATTATAAATACTATATAAAAAAATATATGAATGGCATTTTTTTTGCACGAAAAAGTTGCTCTGTAAGAATTAGTAAGTATGGTAATCAAATTTTAAACAATTTTAAAATGTCTGCTATTGAAGACAGAGAACAAAAAAATAATGTAGTATTGGAACAAGATTTAGATATGGTACGTGTAGATATAAAAAGTAATCAGAATATACAAACACCTAAGTTTATTAATAAAGATACAGAGCGACATGTGTCTTTATTTGAGTATACAAGAGCGCCAATGGTACGGAGAAAATTATCTTACGATAAGCGGGTCCCTACTATGCTTCCAGATATAAATTTGTTAACTACATCTAAATCAAAAAAAAATATAAATAGTTTATTGGAATTAAAAAAAATTTCTCAGTTATTAGAATCTAAGCTAGCAGAATACCATATTACAGCAAATGTAGCGAATATTATTCCTGGTCCAGTAATTACTCGATTTGAGTTAAATTTATCACCAGGTATAAAATCTGCAAGAATTGTTAATTTGTCACGTGATTTAGCACGTGTTTTATATACAGCATCGGTTAGGGTGGTAGAGGTAATTCCTGGTACTCCATATGTTGGATTAGAAATCCCTAATAAAAAGCGCAGTATAGTATATTTAGGGGATATAATAAGTTCAGAACAATTTAGGAATACTGACACTTTATTACCATTAGTTTTGGGTAAAGATATATCTGGGTACCCTATGATCGTGGATTTGAAATCTATGCCTCATTTATTAGTTGCCGGAACTACTGGATCAGGTAAATCTGTGGGAATTAATGCTATGATTGTTAGTATTTTATATAAGGCAATGCCGGAAGAAGTATGTTTTATTATGATTGATCCTAAAATTTTAGAATTATCCATATATTCAGGTATTCCTCATCTTTTAAAACAGGTTATTACTGATACGAAAGAAGTTTATGAAGCATTACAATGGTGTATAAAAGAAATGGAACGTCGTTATAAGCTGATGGCTGCGCTTGGTGTACGGAATTTAGAAAATTATAATAGACGTGTAGAGCAGTTTTATTCTAAAAAATATATTAAACACGACACTGTAAGCAAATTTATTAATGAAAAGATAGTAACTTTTCCTGATGTTTTGGAAAAATTACCTTATATTGTAATTATTATAGATGAATTTTCAGATTTAATAGCAACGACAAAAAAGGTAGAGGGGTTAGTAGTTCGTTTGACGCAAAAAGCTCGTGCTGCTGGAATTCATGTAATATTAGCAACACAAAGGCCGTCAGTAGATGTGATTACTGGATTAATTAAAGCAAATATTCCAGCACGTATAGCTTTTACTGTGTCAAGCAAAATAGATTCTCATACTATTCTTGGTCAGTCTGGAGCAGAATCCCTGTTAGGGATAGGTGATATGTTGTATTTGGGGCCTAATTCTTCTACATCTACTCGAGTGCATGGCGCATTTATAGAAGATCAAGAAATATACGCGGTAGCTAATTTTTGGAAAAACCAAACGGCTAATTTATGATATTTGATATGCTAAAAGATCGTGTTGTTACACATGTAGAATTGTTATATAAGTACAATAACCATATTACATATTTTCGTTATAGTTTTAATATATGTGGTGTATATTAATTATGGACATTTAATTAATTGAGAATGATTAACAAAGTAATGTATGCTGTTTTTTTCAGTGTTGTTATAATTATTTCAGCAATATCTGATGATACATCTGTTATTACATTACGAGATCGCCTTAAAAAAATAAATTATTTTTATGCACGGTTTACTCAAAAAGTTATTAATGCTAACGACAACATATTATTGGAGGGTTATGGAGAACTATGGATAAAGCGACCTAACCTATTTAATTGGCATATGATATCTCCTGAAGAAAATTTTTTAATTTCTGACGGAAAAACACTTTGGTTTTATGTTCCTTTTATTAAACAAGTTACTGCGTATTGGTTACAAAATTTTTCTGATAATATTTTTTTTATGTTATTTTCTGATAACAATATACATAAATGGGACAATTATAATGTTATTCAGAGAGGAGATTTTTTTTATTTGATACCGATCCGCGATAATTGTAATTTACAAGAATGTAGAGTTAAAATAACTGACTGTGGTACAATTGAACAGTTTAGTATTTTTGAGAAAAAAGATCAATATGTAGATTATTATTTATTAGATCAAAATAATAATACAATCGATATAAAGAATTTTTCTTTTAATTTTTCTGAAGATATTCAACTAGACGAACAAAGAGAATAATATGTATTAATTAATAAAAATTTATATTTTGTTTAATAATTATAAAAATTATTAAACAAAATATAAAGGTTGAAAGCAGATGCGATACGTATAAGTAAAATCTTATTCCTTAAGTTAATAAAAAATTTTGTGTATCTTACATATTAAGATTATGTTAAAAATTGTAACTTTACTTTTAGTAATCAGTTAAATATGATCGTTGTATAATAGAAATTATATAAAATTTATGATCTAGCGTATTTGTAATAACATATCTTGTTTGACTATATATATTTATACACATAAGGTATCAAATTCAATCTTAATCGCACGTGGTAATTCTATATATTATGTTATTGATTGGCGATATAAGCGTGTATTACTTAATGTAGTGGCATAAAGTTTTTATGTGTTGACATGTTGTTTGTTATTTAATGAATGCGTAGTAAGATAATTTGAATTATTTACATATAAAAATATGTATCGTTTTATATTTTGATTTACGTCTTTATTTAAAAATTATCTTTTTTATAAGGAAAATGTGAATTTTTAGATAAAGAATACTAATTGTTATTATGGTGCGTAGTGTATACATAAAAACTGATAAATAAATTATTTTTTGTTGAGAATAGTGTTGTTTTGTATAAGAAGAGTAAAAAGTGGATAATAGTTTATCTTAATTACTAAAATAAACTATTAGATATTTTTATCTGATGAAATAGATAGTGTAGGTTACATATGCTAGATCCCAATTTATTGCGTAGTAATCTTGATGTAGTTATTAAAAAACTTGCTCGTAGAAAATTTATATTTAATACTGATAAATTTCGTCAACAAGAGAGTTTACGCAAAATTTTACAGAAAAAAACTGAAAGCTTACAGACTGAACGCAAAGTTAAGGCTAAAATTATAGGAATAGCCAAGATGCACGGAGAAAATGTGGAGTTTTTGCGTCAAGAAGCATATATTTTAGGAAAAAAATTAACTTCACTTAAGTTAGAAAGTAAAACGTTACAGAAAATAATTAGACAGTATGAATTGTCTTTACCAAATATTCCAGATGATCAAGTGCCTTATGGGTTTAGTGATCAAGATAATTTAGAAATAATGCGATGGGGAGAACCAGGTCAATATAATTTCCCATTACAAGATCATACGGAACTAGGTGCGTTAACTAATGGTTTAAGTTTTTCTGACGCAACGAAGTTAACTGGGTCGCGTTTTGTTGTAATGAAAGGACAAATTGCACATTTACACCGTGCTTTATCTCAATTTATGATAGATTTACATACTAAATGCCATGGGTATGAAGAGTATTACTTGCCATATCTAGTAAATGAAATGTCTTTATATGGCTCAGGTCAATTACCAAAATTTTATAAAGATTTATTTCATATTAAGCATCTAGGATCTGAAACTAATTCTTATACGTTAATACCTACTGCTGAAGTACCGTTAATAAATTTAGTTCGTGATGTAATTCTTGATGAAAAAGAATTACCAATTAAAATGATTGCTCATACTCCATGTTTTCGTTCTGAAGCTGGATCATATGGTCATAATACTCGTGGGTTGATTAGAATGCATCAATTTGATAAAGTTGAATTAGTGCAAATAGTTCATCCAGATAAATCTATGCAGACATTAGAAGAAATCACTGGTCATGCAGAACAAGTCTTACAATTACTTAAGTTACCATATAGAAAAATGTTGTTATGTACGGGGAATATTGGATTTTCTTCTTGTAAAACATACGATTTAGAAGTATGGCTTCCAGCATGTAATACTTATTGTGAGATTTCTTCTTGTTCGAATGTTGGAGATTTCCAAGCACGTCGTATAAGAGCACGCTATCGGGGAAAGACTCATAGGAAAACGAAGTTTTTGCACACTTTAAATGCTTCTGGAGTAGCAGTAGGTAGGGCATTAGCGGCCGTGCTTGAAAATTACCAATTGGAAGATGGGCGCATAGCGATTCCTTCAGTGTTGTATCCGTATATGAATGGGATAACACATATTAATTAAATGGATTTCTTGCTTTATTTTCAAAACTATTTTTAAAAAATTTTGTGTTTACCGTTTTTATCAAAACTTGGGGAGTTATATTTATATATTATTTATTATTAGTAATTATGTGATTGAGGTTTAATAGTGGTTAAATGTATGCATTATGTTTATATTTTATTTTTATAAGTATAAAGTGTAATTAACTGTTTATGATGGAGATATTTTTAATATTGTTGTTATGATAGTTTATTGTGAAGAATGTTATTTTATTAATTTAAGTATTTTTAATAACTCATTATATGAATAAGATATTTAATTTCAGCGCAGGCCCATCAACGTTGCCAAAACAAGTTCTAAGACAAATTAAAAAAGAATTATATAATTGGAAGAACATGGGTATATCTGTGATGGAGATAAGTCATCGCAGCGAAGAATTTTTACAATTAATGCAAGACGCGAAACAAGATATATGTGATTTGCTCGATATTCCAGAAAATTATGAAGTACTGTTTTGTCATGGTGGCGCTCGAGCTCAATTTTCAGCAATTCCTATGAATTTGTTGAAAACATCTTCAGATAACGTTGATTATATAAACACTGGGTATTGGGCATACAGTGCAGCGATAGAAGCAAAAAAATACTGTGATCCACGTATAATAAATGTGTCTAATAAAAAAAATGGGTTATATAATATTCAGCCTATATCTAAATGGGATGTTGCTACAAATAGTATTTATATACATTATTGTCCTAATGAAACTATTGATGGTATAGCTATATATGAAACTCCAAATTTTTATGATAAAATAGTGATAGCAGATTGTTCTTCAACTTTATTGTCGAGTCCGATTAATATAAGCCGTTTTGGTATAGTTTATGCTGCAGCTCAGAAGAACATTGGTATAGCCGGTTTAACAGTAGTTATTATTAGAAAAGATTTACTAAAAATCCCTCGTCAGGAAATTCCTTCTATTTTGAACTATAAAATTTTAGTTGATAATTGTTCAATGTTTAACACACCTGCGACTATGTCTTGGTACGTTGCTAGTTTAATATTTAAATGGTTAAAAAAGCAAGGAGGATTAAAAAAAATTAATAAACGTAATCAAGAGAAATCAGATTTTTTATATAATGCTATTGATTCTAGTAATTTTTATTTCAATAATGTTGATGTATCTAATCGCTCCTGCATGAATGTCCCTTTCTTTTTAAAAAATAATAAATTGGATAATATTTTTTTAAAAGAGTCAATATGTTTTGGATTACGTGGGCTACAAGGACACAGAATAGTTGGGGGTATGAGAGCATCATTATATAACGCCATGACATTAGAAGGTGTACAAAAATTAGTTGAATTTATGAAATTATTTTCTGAGAAATATAGTTAAATTAGATGTATAGAGATGTTTTTCACAAATGCATTATGTGTTTAACACAATTGGTGTGTATGCTTGTTATCAAATGATAAACGAGTTATTAATTTTTTAAATTAAATCTAATTTTTATAAAAGTTGGTGAAATGTGAATAATTTTATTAAATTAGCTCCTATCAAGAAAATACAGGGAAATGTTTATCTTCCCGGTTCTAAAAGTATATCAAATCGAGCGTTATTGCTAGCAGCTCAATCTGTAGGTATTACTAAATTAATTAATTTATTGGATAGTGATGATGTACGTTTCATGTTAGACGCGTTGCGTGATTTAGGGGTAATATATCGTCTTTCAAGTGATAGAAAAAATTGTGAGATTAATGGGATTGGTGGTGCTTTGCAATCAAAAAGCGATAACCAATTAGTTTTATCTCTAGGTAATGCTGGAACTGCTATGAGACCTCTTATTGCAGCATTGTCTATAAAGCCACAGAATGTTGTTCTTACTGGCTATCCTCGTATGAAAGATAGACCTATTTTACACTTAGTAGAGGCTTTAAGACAAGGAGGAGCTAATATTGATTATATGGAACGTGATAATTATCCTCCGGTGCGTTTATGTGGAGGGTATTATGGAGGTGAGATTTCTATTCAAGGCAGTATTTCTAGTCAATTTTTGTCGTCTATTCTTATGATGGCTCCATTGGCTCCTCGAGATACTTATATTAAGGTAGAAGGCACATTAGTATCCAGACCTTATATTGATATTACTTTATCTCTTATGAAGAATTTTGGGATTAATATAGAGCATGATGAAAATTATCGTATTTTTTATTGTAAAGGAAATTCAGTATATCAATCACCTGAGCATTACTTAGTGGAAGGAGATGCTTCGAGCGCTTCTTATTTTTTAGCAGCTGCAGCTATCAAAGGAGGGACTGTTCGAGTTATAGGTGTTGGGAAACATAGTAAACAGGGAGATATTTATTTTGCTAATATATTAGAAAGGATGGGAGCAAAGATTTCGTGGCACGATAATTATATAGAATGTACTCGTGGATCTGATCTTAATGCAGTTGATTTAGATGTTAATGATATTCCTGATTCAGCAATGACTCTTGCTACTACTGCCTTATTTGTTAGTAATGGTCCTACAACATTACGTAATATTTATAATTGGAGAGTTAAAGAGAGTGATCGACTAATTGCGATGACTACTGAATTGAGGAAAATAGGAGCAAAAGTAGTGGAGGGCTATGATTATTTAAAAATAACCCCTCCAATTAAAATAAAATCGGCTTATATTAATACTTACAATGATCATCGTATAGCAATGTGCTTTTCTTTAGCAGCATTATCAGATGTTCCTATTGTAATTCATGATCCTCAATGTACATATAAAACTTTTCCTAATTTTTTTATGCAATTATTTAGTATAAGTGTATTGCGGTAGTATTTTATATGGTGTGCGGCGCGTATATGTAAATATATGTTATATATATTAGGGTTTATGATTATTAAGGTTTTATAAAATATGTGAAATTCAATTTCATCATAATGAGTATTGTTCGCTATAAGGAGATCGTGTGTGAACAACATATTTCCGGTTATCACTATTGATGGGCCAAGTGGAGTAGGCAAAGGAACCCTATCGAGACAGTTGGCGAAAATTCTTGGATGGAATCTATTAGATTCAGGAGTTATTTATCGAATTTTAGCGTTAATAGCTTTAGAAAACAAAATTAATATTAACCATGAAGAAAAAATAGCAGTACTTATTGACACTATACACATAGCTTTTATAAATAGTAAAAATAGATTTATAATATCATTAAATGGTAAGGAAGTTAAAAAAAATATTTTTACAGAAAATATAGGAAATTATGCGTCTAAAATTGCTACTTTTTATCAAGTACGTAAAAATTTGTTGATGTATCAACGTACATTTTGTAAGTATCCAGGACTTGTTGCTGATGGACGTGATATGGGAACGGTAGTTTTTCCTAGTGCAATGTTAAAAATTTTTCTGTATGCTTCTTTTAAAGAAAGAAAGAGTCGCAGGTTACATCAGTTGCATAATAAAAGTTTTAATGTTAATTTTAGAACTTTATTATCGCAAATAAGAGAACGAGACGAACGTGATTATAATCGAAAATTAGCGCCGTTGATTCCTGCGATTGATTCATTAATGTTAGATTCAACTCATTTATCTGCAGAAGAAGTAAAAACTAAAGTACTTATGTATATTAGAGAGAGTCTAGTATTATCATCAACAGTGCTATATAATACTACTCATAATCAAGGATAGTGATGAGATATTTGTTATAACTTCATCAAGAATGGATATATGATGGATGTTAATTAAAAATTGAAGATTATAAAGATGACAGAATCATTTGCTCAGCTATTTGAAGAATCTTTAAAAAAAACAGAAACTTGTCCTGGATCTATTGTTCATGGGGTTGTAGTTTCGATTTCGAAAGATATTGTATTAGTCGATGCAGGATTAAAATCAGAATCTGCTATTCCTATCGGGCAATTTTATAATTCTCAAGGAGAATTAGAAGTTTCAGTAGGTGATTATGTTGATGTTACATTGGATGCGGTAGAAGATGGATTTGGAGAGACTGTGTTGTCTCGTGAAAAAGCCAAACGTTATGAATCTTGGTTATTATTAGAACAAGCATATCAAGAAATGACTACCGTTACGGGAATTATTAACGGTAAAGTAAAGGGAGGGTTTACTGTTGAAGTAAACGGAGTACGCGCCTTTTTACCTGGTTCTTTGGTAGATGTTAAACCAATACGTGATACTTCATTTTTAGATGGACAAGAGTTGGAATTTAAAGTAATTAAATTAGATCATAAACGTAATAATGTTGTAGTGTCTCGTCGTGCCGTGATTGAATCTGAAAATAGTGTTGAACGTGATCAATTATTAAATAAATTACATGAAGGAATAGAAATTAAAGGGATAGTAAAAAACTTAACTGATTATGGCGCTTTTATCGACTTAGGAGGAGTGGATGGATTGCTACATATTACTGATATGGCGTGGAAACGCGTTAAACATCCTAGCGATATAGTAAACGTTGGAGATGAAATTATTGTAAAGGTATTAAAATTTGACCGAGAGCGTATTCGTGTGTCTTTAGGTCTTAAGCAATTAAGCGAAGATCCATGGACAGCAATTATTAAGCGTTATCAAGAAGGAAATAAATTAATAGGAAAAGTGACTAATTTAACTGATTATGGGTGTTTTATTGAAATTGAGGGAGGGATAGAAGGATTGGTGCATGTGTCTGAAATGGATTGGACTAATAAAAATATTCATCCTTCTAAAGTAGTAACTATAGGGGAATCTGTTGAAGTAATGGTATTGAACATTGATGAGGAGCGTCGAAGAATTTCTTTAGGGTTAAAACAATGTAAAGTTAATCCATGGCAGAAGTTTGCAGACATGTATAATAGAGGTGATCGAGTTATGGGGAGAATAAAATCGATTACTGATTTCGGCATTTTTATAGGATTAGAAGGAGGTATTGATGGATTAGTGCATCTTTCTGATATTTCTTGGTATTTATCCAATGAAGAAGCTGTAAATAAGTATAAAAAAGGTGATGAAATAATGGCAGTGGTTTTACAAGTAGATGCTGAACGGGAACGTATTTCTTTAGGCGTTAAGCAATTAACAGAAGATCCTTTAAATATCTATTTGGTTGCTCATAAAAAAGGAAGTATAGTATCTGGAAGAATAATTTCTATAGATGAAAAGGGAATAACTGTAACATTGGGTGATAATGCTGTAACTGGATATTTATGCATGACTGATGCATCACATAATAAGTCTATTGATAAAATAATGTATACTACATTACATGTAGGAAATGATATACAGGCAATATTAGATGGAGTAGATCGAAAAAATAGGATTGTTACTTTATCTGAATATAATACACGTGATTTAAATAAACAATCGGAAATAAATATTGTTGGGAATCATAGCAAAGAGAAAGATAAAAATTTTTCTAATGTTATGGTGGAGGCATTTAAAGCAGCAACTAAAAGTGAATAACTACTATATTGTAAGTATTTTTGGTATATATGTTAATTTATTGGTATATTACGTCAAGGAGGATGTCAGTAAATTATAAATATAAAAATAAATGAAAATTGTGGTGATATACATGTAGTATTTGTGTTCATATTTCTATATGATTCATATAGAAATATATAATAGGAAATAGTAAACGTGTATAGATATGGTAGTGTTTATATTTTAACATGGTGTATTTCGTAAGAGTTTATACTGGAGATATTTGATAAATTTTAAACCGTGCTATATCTATCTGTAGTTGTGTTAAGTGAGATTTATCTGTATGTTTTATCATAAATAAACTCTGGTGTCAGGGACATAAATGTCGCGGTACAACAAAAATTATTCCTCTACTTGGCAAACTTTTCGTCGTCTCTGGCCAATAATTTTTCCTTTTAGAATAGGGTTGGTTGTTGCAACTATTACTTTAATTTTAAATGCAACAAGTGATGCTTTAATGTTAGCTTTATTAAAACCTTTACTTGATGATGGATTTGGAAGAGCCAATAGAGATGTATTTGTATGGATGCCATTAGCTTTAGTTGGATTGATGGGTGTTCGTGGGTTTAGCGGGTTTGCTTCCACTTATTGTATATCCTGGGTATCTGGAAAAGTAGTAATGCAGATGAGACGTGCATTGTTTAAGCATATCATGAATATGCCAGTTTCGTTTTTTGTAAAACAATCTACCGGCACGTTGGTATCTAGAATTACTTATGATTCTGATCAAGTTGCTTCTTCTTCTTCTGGAGCTTTAATCACCGTTATTCGAGAAGGGGCATCTATTATTGGTTTATGTATCATGATGTTTTATTATAGTTGGCAATTATCATTAGTGTTGATATTAATTGCCCCCATAGTGTCTATCACTATTAAATTCGTGTCTTATAGATTTAGAGCAATCAGTAAAAAGATGCAGAGCGCTATGGGTCAATTAACTAGCAGCGCTGAACAAATGCTTAAAGGACATAAAGAAGTGTTAGTGTTTGGAGGTCAACATACAGAGAAAGATCGATTTAATCATGTAAGTAATTGTATGAGACAGCAAAGTATGAAGATGGTACAAACTTCATCTATTTTTGATCCGTTGATCCAATTTCTTGCATCATTAGCATTAGCGTGCGTACTGTATGCAGCTAGTATTCCAAGTGTTATGGAAATGCTTACTGCTGGAACGATTACTGTTATTTTTTCATCTATGATAGTTTTGATGAAGCCATTAAAATCTTTGACTAATGTTAGCGCTCAATTCCAACGTGGAATGGCAGCTTGTCAAACTTTATTTTCTATTCTGGATTTAGAAACAGAAAAAGATCGAGGTACACTTAATATTAAACGAGTAAAGGGACATATTGTTTTTGACAACGTTACTTTTTTTTATCCTGATAAAAATACACCATCGCTTTATAAAATTAATTTTGCTATTGAAGCAGGGAAAACTGTTGCTTTAGTGGGGCGGTCTGGTTCTGGAAAATCTACTATCGTAAATTTATTAACTCGGTTTTATGATATAAACAAAGGACGTATATTGCTTGATGGTTTTAACTTAAATGATTATAAACTCTCTTCCTTACGTAATCAAGTAGCTATAGTATCTCAACATGTTCATTTATTTAATGATACTATTGCTAATAATATAGCATATGCACGTAAGAATGTTTATTCTAGAGAATCCATTGAAACTGCAGCTCACATGGCGTGTGCTATGGATTTTATTTCTAAAATGAAAAATGGATTGGACACTATTGTAGGTGAAAATGGTATTTTGTTATCCAGCGGACAACGTCAACGTATTGCTATTGCACGTGCTTTATTAAGAAATTGTCCGATTTTAATTTTTGATGAAGCTACTTCTGCTTTAGATGCTGCATCAGAGTATGTTATTAATAAATCACTTGATGCATTGAAAGAAAATAGAACGTCATTGATTATAGCGCATCGGTTATCTACTATTGAAAATGCGGATGAAATATTGGTGATTGAAAATGGTTATATTATAGAACGTGGTGTACATAAAGTTTTGATACGTCACCAAGGGATTTATGCTCAATTATATAGATTACAATTTTCTTAATGTTTACTTGTATTTGGTTTAGGTCATCATTGTGTTATTTATTTTTGCTCCCATTTTCTTGGCTATATGGGTTAGTGAGTACGCTTAATCGCATTAGTTATCAGCATGGATGGCGTAAAGTATACAGATTCTCGGTGCCAATAGTGATTATAGGAAATGTAACAATCGGAGGAAATGGGAAAACACCAATGGTGTTATGGTTAGTAGAACAGTTGCAATATCGTGGTTGGAAGGTTGGAGTTGTTTCACGGGGTTATAAAGGTAAATCAAAGCATTATCCAATTGTTATTAATATAAATACTAACAGTAATGAATGTGGCGATGAACCTATGCTGATTTGGAGACGTACTGGAGTTTTAGTAGCGGTTTCTCCGAAACGTGCTGATGCAGTTGCTGCTTTATTACGAATACAAGAATTGGATATTATAATAAGTGATGATGGTCTGCAACATTATGCGCTCTTCAGAGATATAGAATGGGTAGTAGTTAATAGTTTATTTCGATTTGGAAATGGTTGTTGGCTACCAGCGGGTCCTATGCGTGAGCGAATGAACAGACTACATACAGTACAAGCAGTTATTGTCAATGGATCTAAGGAAGATAGACTTGCTGGAGAGGTATTAATGCAATTATATCCTAGTACTGTAATAAATATGTTAACAGGAGAAAGTAGATCTCTTAATTGTTTGAGTAATGTTGTGGCTATAGCAGGAATCGGATATCCTACACAGTTTTTTGGTACTTTAAAAAATTATGGCGTTACTCCTATTAGAACAATTTCATTTTCTGATCATCAGATATATTATGAAAGAATGTTGACGTCTTTGACTAAAAAAAATGAAATATTATTAATGACTGAAAAAGATGCAGTTAAATGCTTAGATTTTGCGCGTAATAACTGGTGGTATGTGCGTATGGAGGTTAAAATAAATAAAATAGATACAGATAGTTTGTTATGTGCGGTAGAGAATAAGATTAGGTATTATAAAGATTATAATTCTAATATATAGAAGTTGTCCCCATTATGGCGACATTTATCAATGACATAGTTGTTTTGTATATTAGAATTCAACAAATATATTATATATTGAGGATTTAATGTATTTATTTATATAGTGATACAAATTATTGTCATGGTAATGAGTTATTTTATATTTTTAAAATAAATTGCATGCAATAAGGATATACAAAACGCGTAAAAAATTAGTATTTGGTGGCTTTATTATATTATGATGAGATATCGGTTATTAAGTATAATTGTGTGTCCTATATGTTATTCAAAGTTATATTTTGATTTAGAACAAAAAGAGTTAATTTGTAACGTTGATAATTTAGCTTTTCCGATGCGAAAAGGAATTCCGGTTCTTTTAAAAAAAGATGCTCGTAGTATTATGTGACAAAAGGGTAAAAAATGAATTTTGTAGTAATTATACCTGTCCGATTTTTTTCGACACGTTTTCCAGGGAAAGCTTTAGCAGATATTCACGGAAAACCTATGATTGTTCGTGTTATGGAAAAAGCTTTAGATTCCGGCGCTGATAAAGTAATTGTCGCGACTGATAGCGTTCGTATAGCTCAGGTAGTTGAATCAGAACGATCGTCAGGAGAAGTATATTTAACGCGTTCTGATCATCAGTCAGGAATTGAACGTCTTGGAGAAGTAGCTGCTAATTATAAATTTCCAGACAATCAAATTATTGTGCATCTTCAAGGTGATGAGCCTTTAATTTCCCCTATCATGATTCGTCAAGTTGCTAATACTTTAGATGCGGTTAAATCTACTACTGGTATGGCCACTTTAGCAACATCGTTGCATTCTTTAAAAGAGGCATGTGATAATAATGTTGTTAAAGTTGTCATAAACATGAATAACAATGCTCTTTATTTTTCTCGTTCTATGATTCCATGGAATCGGGGATATTTTGATAATCATCCAGATAGTAGGCCATCTAGAATTTTATTACGTCATATCGGTATTTATTCATATCAAGTTAATTTTTTGTATCATTATATTAAATGGACTAAAAGCCCATTGGAGAAGCTTGAGCAACTAGAGCAGCTTAGAGTACTATGGCATGGAGGAACAATATATGTATCAGTAATTGATAATGTGTTTAATATTAGCGTAGATACTCCAGAATCATTGAGACGTGTTAACATGTTATTTGGAAATGATTGAGTGAACTTTTCATATTGAGCAACAACATTATTGTTTATTGATCATGTAATAAGGTATGGTATAAATTATTTTTTAAATAACATAAGTAAAATTTTAGATGTTTTATTTATTTTTTATTTTTACATTATTACTAATACCTTAGTTAATTAGTAAATACTATTATTAATAGTAAATATAAAGACATACATTTTTAATGTGGACGGTTAGATCTTATAAGATATATGAGTAATTTTTATTAGTTTATAACGTAAAAAATATTAGTTGCGCTATGTAGTACTGTATTATTAAAGAATTATCTATGTGCTTATTTATGTTAATATGGAATATGGTAAAAATCATGCAGCAGCAATTACGTTTAGTAGTAGGAATATCAGGTGCATCTGGGGGTGTTTATGGGATTCGCGCGTTAACCATATTAAAAAAATGTAATTTAAATGTAGAATCTCATCTTATTGTCACTCGAAATGCATTGATTACATTACAGCAAGAATTAAAGATGAATAAACAAGCTATATATGAATTAGCAGATGTTGTTCATTCTCCGCAAGATATGGGAGCATCAGTTGCTAGTGGATCGTATCCAACTTTGGGCATGTTAATTGCTCCGTGTTCTATCAAGACTATGTCGGAAATTAGTTCGGGAGTGACATCATCGTTGATTGGTCGTGTTGCAGATGTAACATTAAAAGAGAAACGTAGATTAGTGTTAATGATTAGGGAAACCCCATTACATTTGGGACATTTGCGTACAATGGTCAAATTAACAGAATTTGGAGCAGTAATTATGCCGCCTGTTCCTGCATATTACGTACATCCAAAAACTATAGATGATGTTGTTTTCTATACTGTGGTTAGAGCTCTAAATTTATTTGGAATTAATGCTAATACCTCTTCTATTTGGTTAGGAATTAATCACTGAAATTATAATAATCTTATTACGATTAAATTGAACGTCATCGATACGATCGAATAACAGATGATTTGATATTGTTTGTACAATATTAATGATTTAGGTTTAAAATTTTTAAAAATAAAATTAGTTTTAATAATTTATAAAGTAATCAATTTTAGTTTTTAGAATTAAAGCTATCATTACTGTCGTCTGTATCACAATCCTCACTAATAGATGGTGAGGAAGATTGGTTACTGAGATTTAATTTTAAAAGTATTTGTGCCATATCGCTACTAGGGAGTGTAGTTTTTTTGCGTTCCGATATGACATTTTCGAGTTTGTTCATATGTTCTGTAGTACCTATTAAAGAAAATTTATATTTTTTGTGCATTGATAAGCGCTGTGATAAATCATCATTTGCATTAAATTCAATATCAGAATATTCTGGAAAAGTATTATCATGTGTTATTTGATATTCATCGTTGCTTCTTGAAGAAGAAGTTTGGTATTCTTTGTTAAAAGGAATTGTTGTTGAGTAATCTGAAGATGATAACAACGTAGCATTTGGCGTGGACGATGCCATTACTGTTGTTGTTGATTGTTTTTCTGAAAACAGAACAGGAATTGGAGGGGGAGGAGGGGCTGGAAATACAAAATCATCTTGTATTTCTTCAATATTTTTTGTTTTTTCTGTTATAGCATCATTTCCTATAATGAGATGAGGAATTGATGTTTCATTTTTGAAATTGTGATGATCTTCCTTGTTCGTTGGAAAATATTTGATTGTATTTTCTGTAACATTGATTCCGGAGTCATTATTAACAGTAATAGCAGCAGAGATGTTATTTTGTTGTGTACTAGATAGTTTTTTTTGTGAAAAATTTTTTACTAAAATATGTATATTTTGTTTTTTTTGTTTCTGATCATTATTTTGAGTTGCATTAGTAATATATGAAATAAAGATGTCATCTTCTTTAGTGATAGGATGGTTGGGTAAATAAAGCGCATAGGTATTATTTGTTATTAGAATAGCATTTCCTCCTTGATTTTGTAACGCATTAAAATTCCATTGCTCAGATTTATCGTTATGATTGTTAGTTTCAATTATTTTGATTTCTCCGGGATAACCTGTTATTTGTTGAGTATGTGGGAATGATTTTTCGTTACTATGATTGTTAAGAAACATGCAATTATTGTGTTGAATTACAGTAGGTATAAATGGTTGTATTATAGTATCAAGATATTTTAATAGGGACGTATTGTTTGTATTTGTGTATTGTATTTGTTCTGAAATAGGAATTCCAAATTGGTAGTCAATTAATATCTGACAAATGGTATTATAATATTTTTTGTTTATAAAAATATTATTTACATTAAAACCTAATATGGGAATGGGTTTATAATTTAAATTTAGTGATAAACAATAGTCATTGTTTTTTGTATTAAAAATTTTTTCATATTTTTTGTCATAAAGAAGTCGTTCTAATTTTATTTTCCCAGTAAATTCTAAAAAATGTGGAAATTTAAATTGAATATGCATTTGATAACCACTGTTTGGATTTTTTATATCATATTGTTGCAATGATTTTTTAGAAGTAAAAATATTGTCTAAATTATAGTAATTACTTAGCATTAAAAATGTATTATTCAGCCAATATTCTATACCGAAATTAATTGAGCATGGTTGGTTGCTTTGATTAGAAATAGGACAGTGATATAAGGTATTGCATCCAATAGCATGTTTGTTATTATATAGGTGTCTTTTTCCTCCTCCAAAATTTAAAATTTGTTTTGATAAAAGATTATGTACTCCTAGTTGCATAAAGGATAGATTTTCTTGATATATATTATGTTGTGTTCGAAATGAATGAAATATGTTTACTGAATCATTTTGTAATTGTATTTTAGATCTGTAGGCAGAAGAAAACGGAGATTTATAGTTATAATGGCTACGAACATTTGGTTTATGAATTGTATAGGGATAAATGTTCAGAGTGTTATGTTTGTGATCATCGTACGTATATAGTTTTATTTTTTGTTGATATGAATCAACTTGAAATATATTGTCGTTAATATTAAATTTAGTACGGTTTTTGAGTATGTCACACCAAGCAATTTCATTATATATGAGTGCTTGTAACATTACTCCTAGTATGATAAAAATTAACATTTTAATTTTTTATATTAATTGATGTATTTAAATATATAAATAATGTATCCTGTACTTAGATTTTAATTTTATTATTTTAAATAAGTCGATAATATACTTGAATTTGTTAAAATAATAAAATTTAGTTTTAAAATCTACATCTCAAAAATGATACCACTAATAACTTATATAGTGTAAAAATTAGTACATATTTTTTGAGATTAATAAAAATAAATTGACAAATTTATAGTTAAAATTCTTATTACTATTATGACTGTACGTATAGAAAAAGATACACTGGGAACAGTATTAGTATCAAATAATCGGTTATGGGGCGCTCAAACACAACGCGCATTAAAATATTTTAATATTTCCAACGAAAAAATGCCTTTTTCATTAATACATGCGTTAGCACAAATTAAACGTGCAGCAGCCCAAGTAAATTACGATCTAGGACTGTTAGATTGTAAACGAGCTCGAGCGATTATTCAAGCTGCAGATGAAGTATTGTCTGGAATATACAAAGATGAGTTTCCAATATCTGTTTGGCAAACCGGATCTGGAACTCAAAGTAATATGAATATGAATGAGGTTTTGGCTAATCGAGCTAATGAATTATTGAGTAATAAGCATAATGTAAATAATAAATTTGTGCATCCGAACGATCATGTCAATAAAAATCAAAGTTCAAATGATGTTTTTCCTAGTGCAATGCATATTGCAGCAGTAGTTAATTTAAACGAGCAATTAATACCTAAAATAAAAGTATTACAAAAAACCTTGGTTGATAAGTCTGTGAAGTTTAATGATATCATTAAAATAGGGCGTACTCATCTTCAAGATGCTACCCCGTTGACTTTGGGGCAAGAAATCTCTGCCTGGGTATCTATGCTGAGGCATAGCACAGATCATATAGAAGTTACTATTCCTCACTTATGTGAGTTAGCGTTAGGAGGTACGGCAGTAGGCACGGGTATTAACACTCACCCGGAATATGCTGAACGTGTTGCTGATGTTTTATCACTTATTACTAAATATAACTTTATTAGTTCACCAAATAAATTTGAATCGTTATCAACATGCGATGCATTGGTGCATAGCCATGGTTCTTTGAAAGGTTTAGCAGTTTCTATGATGAAAATTGCTAATGATGTGCGTTTATTATCTTCTGGCCCTAGATGTGGAATAGGCGAATTAAGTATTCCTGCAAATGAACCAGGCAGTTCGATTATGCCTGGAAAAGTTAATCCAACTCAATGTGAATCTATGACTATGCTATGTGCTCAGGTTATGGGCAATGATGTTAGTATAAACATTGGTGGATCATCTGGTCATCTTGAGTTAAATGTATATAGACCATTAATTATATATAATTTTTTGCAATCAGTACGTTTGCTATCAGATGGTATAGATAGTTTTCATAGATATTGTGCTATAGGAATTCAACCGAAGCATCAACGAATTTCAGAATTGCTTGATAGTTCTCTTATGTTGGTTACTGCATTGAATCCTTATATTGGATATGATAAAGCAGCAGAAATTGCTAAAAAAGCACATTTAGAAGGGTTAAGTTTAAAAGAATCTGCGTTGCAATTAGGTTATGTAAATGAAAAACAATTTGATGAATGGGTTTGTCCTAAAAATATGATTAACTCTTCTAAAATATTATGATACCATTATTGTGGTTATAATAGTATATAAAATTTCATTGACAGTAAGGTATTATGTATTGTTTTATAAAATAATATAAAAGAATGAAGTTTCATTAATGAATCGTATTAAACGTTATCAAATTTTGTGTAAGTTACGAGATAATAATACAGATCCAGTTATAGAATTAATTTATCGATCAGAATTTGAATTGTTAATTGCGGTGTTACTTTCAGCTCAAACAAGTGATGTTCAAGTTAATAAAGTCACAAAGAGGTTGTTTCAAGTAGCTAATACCCCAAAGGACATGTTACGACTTGGTTTAGACGGAGTGAAAAATTACATTAAATCTATTGGTTTATTTAACACTAAAGCTAAAAATATTATTGAAACTTGTCATTTATTAGTAGAAAACTATAATAGTAGATTACCGTCAAGTCGCGTTGGATTAGAATCTTTACCTGGAGTTGGACGTAAAACTGCTAATATTGTTTTAAATTTAATTTTTGGTCGGCCTACAATTGCAGTGGATACACATGTTTTTAGATTTTGTAATCGCAGTTGTTTTGCGTCAGGAAACAATGTTTTGTCTGTAGAAAAGAAATTGTTATCGGTGGTTCCAAAAGAATTTAAAAATAATTGTCATCAGTGGTTTATGTTACATGGAAGGAATATTTGTCGAGCTAAACGTCCAAATTGCTGTATTTGTATAATTAAAGATTTGTGTGAGTTTAAGGAAAAAATATGATCTGTATGTATAAGAAACATATATTATTACAAATATTATAGGTGGGATGAGGTTATAAACTTTTTATATTTTTTTAAAAATGTCAATTTTGATTAGATAGTAATGAGTTACTATAGTTGTTTATTCCCACTTAATTAAACAATAATTTTTTTTCCCGCGTCTTAATAAAGTAAAACGATCATATAATCTATCAGTAGCGTGAAAAACATATTCTGTTTTTAGTTGTTTTTTTGAGTTTATGGTAATGCTGTTAGATATGATTAATTCTCGTGCTTGCGTTCGAGAAGATACTAAGTTAGATTCTACCAGTGCTTGTTGTAATGTAATGCCCGACTTAAGTAGCACAGTCGGTACGCCATCTTGTAATAGTTGCTCAAAATCATCTAAAGTTAATTTATGTATCTGTCCCATGAAAAGATTATTAGTAATGTTTTGAGCAGTTTTCAATCCTTCTTTCCCGTGAACTAATCGGGTAAGTTTTTCTGCTAATATAGTTTGAGCTTGTGGTTTTGAATTACTAATACTATCTTTTTGTTTTAATATGTTAATTGTATCTATGTCTATATTGGTAAAGAATTTAAGAAAATGATATACTTCTTTGTCAGAAGAGTTAATCCAATATTGATAAAATTTATAAGGACTAGTTTTTTTTCCATCTAGCCATATTGTATTTTTTTCTGTTTTTCCAAATTTAATATTATCAGATTTAGTAAGCAAAGGCACAGTAAGTCCGTAGGCAGTACTTTTATATATTCGACGTATTAAGTCAATTCCTGAAACGATGTTCCCCCACTGATCAGAACCTCCAATTTGTAGTATTGTGTTGTAGTTTTTATACAAATGAGCAAAATCGTAACTTTGTAATAAATTATAGGAAAATTCAGAATAAGAGATTCCATAGTTGTTTTTTTGTAATCTTTTTTTTATGGAGTCTTTGTTAATCATTTTATTTACAGAAAAAAATTTTCCGATATCTTTTAAAAATGTTAAGAACGAGATAGAAGATAACCAGTCATAGTTGTTAACTATAGAAGCTTGTGAATGTGATCCACAGGAACAATCTACAAATAGGGAAATTTGACGTTTTATTTTTTCTGACCATTGTTGTACTGTATCAATTAGATTAATATTTCGCCTTGATTCTTTAAAACTTGGATCTCCTATTAATCCAGTACCTCCTCCTATTAGGATTAAAGGGCGATGCCCAAATATCTGAAATTGTCTTAAACATAATAGTGGAATTAAGTGTCCTATATGTAGGCTATCAGCTGTGGGATCAAATCCACAATATAAAGTTATTGATTTTGATTTTAATGTTTCAATCAATGATTTTTTATTTGTGATTTGTGCTATTAAATTACGTTCATGTAAATATTGTATTATGTTTAAATGTTTATTGTTCATATAGATATATTTTTAGAAAATTAAATAGGGATTTAATATGATTATATTTATACATGGAATATTATTATATTAATCTGATTATATTTTTATATATTATCAAATTTATTGGAATTACAGTAGTTACAATTAAGGAGCTAAACGGTAAACATTCCATGTATGATTGTATCGTTGATATATAAATCGGTCATGTAATCTATTTATTCCGCCTTGCCAGAACTCCATACTATTTATATTAATTTTATATCCACCCCAAAATTCAGGAAATGGTATTTTTTTATCTGAATATTTTTTTTTAAATTCTAAAAATTTGTTGTTAAGAATATTTTTAGAGGAGATAATTTTAGATTGATTGGATACCCATGTACTAATTTGGTTATTTTTTGGGCGTGTATAAAATTGTTTTAAAACATCTTTTTCTGAAAGTTTATAAACGGTTCCGGTTACTATCACTTGTCTATCTATTATATTCCAAGGAAAGCATAAACTAATCTTTGGGTTATTAGCTAAATGTATAGCTTTACGACTATTAAGATTAGTAAAAAATATCATTTCTTTATTGGTAAATTCTTTTAATAGCACTATACGTTGATAAGGTTGACCAGTGTGATCTACTGTAGCTAAACACATTGCGGTAGGATCAGGTACTTGTGCAAAATAAGCTTGATTTAGCCATATTGAAAATAATAGAATAGGCTGATCAGTCAAGTCTGAACGACGCAGATGTCCGGATGTATATTCTCGTCTGATGTGAGAGATATTGGTGTTATTTATTGACATAAAATATGATTCAGCGTTAATTATTATAAAATACAATAACATATCTTGTGTTATTATTTAAAATAAATAATAACTCTAGAAAAGATAAGAATAATAATTAGTAGATTTTAGTATTTATAATATAGATTATTTTCTTGTAAATAAATTACTATTTATTAGTAGTAAATAGTAATTATTAGATATTTATAGTAAGTTAAGAACTAAAAAAGTTTGTTATTATAAATTTTTTAATTAATATTATTGATAATATATATTATTTATTTCATAAATGTATTTAATTTTTATTATGTAAGTTTATGATATTTTTTTCTAATTTAGAAATAATTTTATTTAGAAAAATTATTTCTTCATGATTGATTCCACTAAAAATTTCGTTTCTAGTAGTAGAAATAACCTGATTTACTTCGATAATAACAGGTTGAGCCTTGTCAGTTAATTTAATTCGTTTAGCTCGTCGATCATTAACACAAGTGTGTCTGATAATTAACGCTTTTTCTTCAAGTTGGTCTAGCGTTCTTACTAAAGATGGTTGTTCGATCCCTATGGCTTTTGCTAATTGGATTTGAGATTGTTCTGGAGGTAGTTGACAAATATTATGTAATGTAATCCAATGCGTTTGTGTAAGTTTTAAAGGTTTTAAACGATGATCAATTAAAGCGCGCCATATTCTCACAAGACGCGCTAAATCTGATCCTAATGGTGATTCCAATTTTTTTTCCTTTTAATTAAGTTGATTCTATTTAGATATATTATTGAGTATAAGTAAGTTAATTGCCATTTATATAAGTATATTATTTATTATAATAATACGTCATATTATACATGATTATGATTATAGGTAATCAATTATAATATGTTATTATATAGAATTTAATTCATTAAAGTATATATGCATAAAATATAAGAGTAAATAATTATTTAAAAAATTTTATTATATTAACATTATTTATTTTTAAGGGACAAATATATGAAGTAATTAAAAAATTAATAAGAATGGTGTATGTTTTTATGAATAGATTAATTTTTATTTATGATTTTATATAAATAAAATATACAATATTTACATATTTGTAATTTTAATAAAATTTTATTATAGTTTATTTTTATAATTTAAATATTTTTAGTATAAGAAATTATAATTACTTGATTGAGTAAAAATATTTTGTTAATAAATAAATAATCAATTTTAATAGTAGGTTGTATTAAAAAAATTTTAATTAATATTTTAAATTTGCAGGGATTTTTGTGTTTATTAAATTGTTTTTGAAATAAGCAAGTTCTGTTATTTTAAAAAACTGATTGTTTGTTATTTATTAATAATAAAACCATCGTAATTTTATATAATAAATGGTGAAGATATATTACAATCTGTGATAATATTAATCGTTTATTTCATGTAGATATAATTTTACAATCAATATGATTCATAAAGATGATCAAAATACTCTTCGAGCACGATTTCGTGGGTTTTATCCAGTTGTAATTGATGTAGAAACAGCAGGTCTGAATGCTAATACTGATGCTTTATTAGAAATTGCTGTTGTTACTCTTAAAATGGACGAATATGGTTGGTTGTGCGTTGATGATTCTATTAATTTTCATATTAAATCATTTCCTGGGGCTATTATTCAACCAGAATCATTGGCATTTAATAGGATTGACTTAAATAGTCCCTGCAGATCTGCAGTGACAGAGCAAGAAGCATTACGTGAAATTTTTGAAATGGTACACCAGGGTATTGAAATTCAAGAATGTAGTCGTGCTATTATTGTAGCGCATAACGCGTCTTTTGATCATAGTTTTTTGATGGCAGCAGTAGAACGTGTAAGTTTTATGAAAAATAATCCATTTCATCCTTTTGTTACATTCGATACTGCTACTTTAAGTGGTTTGGTATTTGGGCAAACAGTATTAGCTAAGGCATGTGCTCATGCAGGAGTTTTTTTTGATAAAAAAAAAGCACATTCCGCATTATATGACACTGAGCGGACTGCGATGTTATTTTGCGAATTGGTAAATAAATGGAAAAGACTCGGCGGGTGGCCATTAACCCCTTGTGGCTCTGATTTTTAATCATTATTATTGTTTTTGTATAATTTTTTCATAGTAAGAAGAAAATTTTTTCAATACGATGTAGAATGACATTACATAGCCCAAGTATTATTTTATAAACAAGTAAATTAATATAATTATAAGTTATTTTTTAATTTAACTTTATCAATTAGAGCTTTTAGTTCTCCTGTTCGATGCATATTAATTATGATATCTGCGCCTCCTATTAATTTTCCCTCTATCCATAATTGAGGAAAAGTAGGCCAATTAGAAAATGTTGGTAAAGCACATCTAATATCTGTATGAATTAATACATCAACGTAAAAAAAGGATCGGATGTAAATAGACAACACCTGAGCAGCTTTTGAAGAAAATCCGCATTTAGGGTCGTCTGGAGCACCTTTCATATATAAGACAATGGTATTTTTTTTAATTTGATTTTTAATTTTTTCTATTGCATGATTCATTTGTATTATTAGTAAAAAATTTAAATTATATTTAGTAAATTTTATATGTAATTTTATTAGTTCTGTCTATCTTTAAAATTAATTCAATACTTATAATTAAGTTTTAAATTTAGTTATATATTTTTATTTATTGTTAATAGAAGTACTATTTTTTAAATTAACAATTGATAACATTCTTTCAACACTGTTTATAACAGATTTTGTAATAATGTCAATTTCAATATTTATTATATTATTTATTTGTTTATTTCCAAGTGTCGTTTTTATTGCGGTATATGGAGTTAAACAAACACGTATATAATTGTTATGTATTTTACTTATCGTAAGGCTTACTCCTTCTACACCAATGGATCCTTGTTGTAGGATATATTTTTGAAAATATTTATTTTTTATCCTAAACCATATTATTTTATTATTTTTTGAAGTTATTATTTTTTTGATTTTTCCAGTACAATCAATGTGTCCGCTCATTAAATGTCCGCCAACCTCAGAATGATAACTAAGTGGTCTTTCTATATTAATTAAGTCTCCTACTTTTAACATACCCATATTAGTTAGTTTTAATGTCTCATGTATTAGGTTAAAACTGACCAGATTGTGTTTAATTGCAATAACTGTTAAACAACATCCATTGTTTGATATAGAACAACCAATTTTTAAATTTAAAAGCAAATGTGTTGGTAATGTAACTATATATGTTTTAAAATCAGTTGTTACATTAATTGCATGAACGGGAACGATAGCTTGTATAATACCTGAAAACATATTTTTTCAAATACTATCATGTATAATGTCAAATTATATTTAATGCTCAGTATAACATACACCTTTTTTTTGTTAAACATATCTTGAAGACATTTAAATAACTATAATAAAAATGTGTTTTCATTGTATAATGACATTTTAAAAACATTTGACATGTGATAAAATTATACATGGTTAATTTTTGTGAAGAGGGATTATTTAATTTTTATTTTTTAAATCACATTGGTTAATTTTTTTAGAAAAGTCAGTAAAATCATTAAAGTTAATGGAATGTAGTGATACTGAGGAGTAGATGTAGTAACAATTTTATTGTCGTTGTGTATGCGTTCTTAGCTCAGATTGGTTAGAGCACTACTTTGACATGGTAGAGGTCGATGGTTCAAGTCCATTAGAACGCATTAGTTGTAATAAAACATACTAAATGAAATGATTGTAAGTTGCTTTTATACAAGTTATAAAATTATTTAACCCAATATATTGGCGGTACTGAATTTAAGATAAAACTGTGATTTTTTTATTTATATAAAAATATAATGGTTTTGTTGTTTTACAGAAAAATATAGAAAGTTATGATTACATAATTATATTTATTACATGGATGTTCTTGGTTGAGAAATGAAAATAAGTAACATATCTATTAAGATATGTTTGATATAAGTTATATATAATTTAAGTATATTTAATAAAGGAGAATATTAAAGATGAATCGTGATAGATTAATATGTTCTGCAATTATTTTAAGTTCTTTTGTATTAGCTAGTTGTGCAAGTACAACTAAAATAAAAGAGTTGTCTTCTGAAGTGCATGATTTAAGTGAAAAAATTGATCAGATTAGTAATGATATAGATAGTTTGCGTCCTGAAGTAGAAAAAAATAAAAGCGAGGCAGCACGAGCTAATCAACGTATTGATAACCAAGCTACTTCTTATCATAAGTAATTTAAGTGGGAATGTAGAAAATATGTATATTTATAATTATTGAATTATATATAAAATTTAATATAACTTACGGGTTGTTATTATCACGATAAGATGTAACGAAAAAACACAACACCATTGACTCCCTATCAAATCCTGATAGGGAGTCAATGGTGTTGTGTTTTTTCGTTTTATTAACAAGTTTCAAAATGAACAATTAATTATAATTTATCGATGTATGTAGAGTATAAGAATTACAGTTTATATAAAGAATGAGCTTGAGAATGTATAGAATTTAATATTAAGTATATTCCTTGGGACCGAGATATAGTTAAGTTTTGTTTTAATTGTAATTGATTTATTAAAAATGGTTTAATATCAACGTTAACAGCTTCTTGTAAATTTAATCCTTGGTATAAACTGAAAATTATAGTGATAATTCCTTTTACAATAGAAGAATCGCTATATCCATGTAACGTGATTAAATCATTATAGGGCATTACAGAGTTAGTTAAAGCGATCCATGTTTGACTTTGACATCCAGAAATTAAATATTTTTTTATTTTCATATTTTTTGGAAATTCAGGTAATAATTTTCCTAGGTCGATGATATACATATATCTTTCTTCCCAATTGGTACAACTTAAAAAATTTCGTAGTAATTGCGCTTTTGTTGGGAAATTTGTCATTATTTTGTTTTAGTATAATTATTGTTGATTAAGTAAACATTGTACTTTAGTTAATCCGTGTGCTAAGCGATCGATATCTTCTTTATTTGTATACATAGCAAATGATGCACGGCACATACCTGGTACTTTAAAATAATTCATAGTAGGTATCGCGCAATGATGTCCCGTTCGTATAGCAATACCATATTGATTTAATAATATTCCAACATCGTATGAATGATGTGTACCAATATTAAAAGCAATAATGCTACTTCGCATACTTTTTGGACCGTATAATATTAAACCTGGAATTTTTTGTAGTATATTTGTAGCATAATGTATTAGTTGGTCTTCGTGCGCATAAATTTTGTCAATGCCTATTGTTTTGACATATGCGATTGCCTTATCTAATCCTACAATACCACCAACGTTAGGGGAACCTGATTCAAATTTCCAAGGAGACTCTATAAACGTCGTATCTTGAATTAAACTTACATTTTGAACTATTCCTCCTCCTACTATCCATGGAGGCATTTTTTGAAGTAATTTTTTTTTTCCATACATGACACCAATACCAGAGGGTCCGTATATTTTATGTCCAGAAAATATATAAAAATCACAATCTAATTTCTGTACATCTACTGGTTGGTGCGCAATTCCTTGTGCACCATCTACTAGTATTAAAGCATCGCTTTTTTTTTTCACTATATTAATTATTTCTATTAATGGGTTTATTGTTCCTAAAACATTAGATATATGTGATATTGATAAAAGCTGAGTACGATGGTTAATAAGCTTTGATAAGCTAGATATATCTAATGTACCGCTGGAAGTTAATGGTATATAATTCAATATTATTTTTCTGTTTTTTGCTAATATTTGCCATGGAACGATATTGGAATGATGTTCCATTTCAGTCAGAATAATATTATCTCCGTAATTTGTAAAATTATGTCCCCAACTATTGGCAATTAAGTTAATAGCTTCAGTAGTGTTTTTAACAAAAACAATTTCTTCTCTAGATGCATTAATAAAATTGGCTATATGTAAGCGTGCTATTTCCATTTGATCAGTTGATTCAGCACTTAACGTGTGAATGCCTCGATGCGCGGCAGCATATTCATTGCGATAATAATGAGCTTGCGCGTCTATAACAATATTAGGTTTTTGAGCAGCTGCGGCACTATCAAGATAGGTAAGAGGGTGTTGATTAATAATACGATTTAATATGGGAAAATCTGATCTAATTTTTTTTATAGGATACATTGTCATGTCGTTATCCTTGATAAAGCTTTATTAATTCTTTCTAAAACGGTATCTTGTACTATAGGATTTTCAATTGATCTTGTAATTTCAATAGAAAAAGCGTAAATAAGCATTTTTAATGCATCTTTTTTTGGAATACCTCGTGTACTCAGATAAAATAGATGTTCAGCGTCAATTTGTCCTATTGTTGATCCATGACTGCATTTTACATCATCGGAGTAAATCTCAAGTTTAGGGGTGCTACTAATGTTTGCATTTTGGTGTAATAGTAAGTTATTATTTGTCATTTTTCCGTCAGTTTTTATAGAATTTGGATTTACTTTTATTAATCCATTAAACACACCAGTACTATAATCACATGCAATTATTTTATGTGTTTGTCTACTTATAGCATATTCTTGATTATTATGTTCTAAATAAGTTCGTATATCTCCAATATCTTTTTTTGATAGCAAAATTAAACTATTTAGCGACAAGGATGCTCCTGAGTGATTGATCTGTGCGCTGGTTTGATGACATGTAAGTTTAGGGCCAAGAATAACAAAGATACTACTGTCTACATTTGAATGCTGTCCTACGTTAATATCATTATGTGCTATATGGTAACTTTCACGATTTTCAAATACTAATTTAATATGACGTAATTTAGCGTTATTTTTTATTTTCATAGACATACGTGCGCCACTAAAGTGTGCGCTTTTATTTATACTAATAAAATGTTCTATAACACAGGTATTGGAATGGCATCCGATTTCAAGACAGTGATAATAATGCGATGTAATTAATTTATTTTTTTCGTTAGATCCTTCATTAATATATAGCAGATATAGTGGTTTTTTTGTTATTTTTTGTTCAGGTAAAGTTATATGTATCGTTGCATCACTTAGGCATTCAGTTAAATATAAGAACATCTCCGGTTGAATTGGATTAGGTGTCTCATAATGATTGGAATTATGATTGATTTTAATTATCCATGGATCAATATTTTTATCACTTAATTCCGGTGAGAATTTACCGTTGATAAATGTTAGACAATAGGAATCTATAGAAAGTCTTAATTTTTTATATTGAAACTCGTTAAATTCAACATTTTTGGAGAAGTCAAAATTGTGGGTTAAAAATTCTTCAAGTGAAGTATATTTCCAATTATCATTGTTGAGATCTGGTAATCCGAGCGTTTCAATGCGTTTCCAATGTTTATGCATTAAGCTTGAATTATTACTATTTTTTTGTTTAAATAATTGGTACCATTCATTTAGTACTCTATTTTTATTATCAAGACAACCAGCCATAGCCTTGTTCCTCAAGCTTTTTGACTAAATCTATATGACCAGATCTTATAATATGGCCTTTGTGCAGTATATGAACATAATCTGGTTTAATGTATTCTAAAATTCTTTGGTAATGCGTGATGATGATAAATGAACGTTTTTTATTACTTAACAAATTAAGACCGTTATAAACAATTTTTACCGCATCTATATCTAAACCAGAATCTGTTTCATCAAGAATACATAGTAATGGTTCTAGCATTATCATTTGAAGGATATCATTACGTTTTTTTTCACCTCCAGAAAATCCGACGTTTACTGATCTAGTTAAAAGATCAGAGGGCATTTTTAATAATCTCATATTTTTTTGAACGAGTTGAATAAAATCAAATCGATCAATAAGAGATTGATTTCTATATTTCCGTATGGCATTAACAGCGCTATGTAAAAATAATTGATTGCTAATTCCTGGAATATCTACTGGATGTTGAAACGCTACAAAAATTCCTTCGCCGGCACGTTCTTCTGGTTTTAGAAGTAATAAATTTTTATTTTTAAATAAAATTTCCCCATCAGTAACAACATAATCTTGTTGACCAGATAGTGTAGCAGATAATGTGCTTTTTCCAGATCCATTAGGTCCCATAATAATATGTATTTCACCTGGATTAATTTCTAGATTTAGTTCTTTTAAAATAGACATATCTTTTACACTGACATTCAAATTTTTTATTGATAGCATTGTGATTCTCCTTTTTGAATGACTATGTTTACGGTACTTAAAGTATAAATTTTATCCAACACTGTGCTCTAATGTGATTGCTAGCAATTTTTGTGCTTCTATAGAAAATTCTAAAGGTAATTTAGAAAGTATATCTTTACAAAATCCATTTACAATCATAGAGATAGCATCATCTTCATTAATACCTCGTTGTCTACAATAAAACAATTGATTATCACTGATTCGTGAAGTTGTAGCTTCGTGTTCTATTTGTGTACTATTATTATGTGACTCAATGATTGGAAATGTATGAGAACCACACTGTTTACCTATCAGCATTGAATCGCATTGTGTAAAGTTGCGTGAATTTGAAGCAGTTTTTGCAATTTTTACTAATCCTCGATAAGTATTTTGACTATTTCCAAGAGCGATACCTTTTGAAATAATGGTTGAGTGTGTATTTTTTCCAATGTGAATCATTTTTGTTCCGGTATCTGCTTGTTGTATGCCATTAGTAATAGCAACGGAAAAAAATTCTCCAATAGAATTATTGCCTTTTAAGATTACACTTGGGTATTTCCAAGTAATGGCAGAACCAGATTCAGATTGAGTCCAAGACATTTTAGAATTTTCTCCAGCACATAGCGCTCGTTTAGTAACGAAGTTTAAAATTCCAGATTGAGAACGTTGATTACCAGAAAACCAGTTTTGTACTGTTGAATATTTTACTTGGGCGTCTTTTAGTACGATAACTTCTACCACTGCTGCGTGAAGTTGATAATTATCGTGCATTGGAGCTGAACATCCTTCAATATAACTAACATAACTGCCTGTATCGGCAATTAAAATAGTGCGTTCAAATTGCCCAGTTTTTTTAGAATTCATACGAAAATAAGTCGATAATTCCATAGGGCAACGTACATTTTTAGGAATATATACGAATGTACCATCAGATACAACCGCAGCGTTGAGTGCAGCAAAAAAATTATCTTTAAAAGATACTACAGTCCCTAAATATTGACGTACTAAATCTGGATAATCACGAATAGCATCGGAAAATGAGCAGAAAATGATGCCTTTTTTTAATAAAGTAGTACGAAATGTAGTAGACACAGAAACTGAATCGAAAATAGCGTCAACTGCAACGTTTCCTTTTTCATGTATTGGTATACCTAGTTTATTAAAGGTTTTCTTGACTTCTTTGGTTAAGTATTTTGATTTATTTAAAAGAGTGTTTGTATTTTTTAGTATTTTGTGATCTTTTTTATTTTCGACACATGCTGGAGCAGAAAAATAACTGTAAGAATTATAGTCAAGTTTTTGATAATGTCCTTTTAACCAATGTGGTTCTTTCATATTAGACCAGGCATGATAACCTGCAAGTCTAAATTCTAACATCCATTTTGGTTCTAATCTTTTTTTTGAAATAGCATATACTACATTTTCATTAATACCTTGTTTGAGTTCTTCATTGCTTAATTTAGTAAAAAAACCTTCTTTGTAATACAATTCATTATTTGTAGTTAAATTTTTATTAATATCGTATATGTTAAAGTTATTGCGTATCATAATAATACCTGTTTTTTAAATTCCAAAACTTTCACCGCATCCACAGGAATATTGAGCTTGAGGATTATTAAATTTAAACATATGATTTAATCCTTCTTCTACATAATCTAATTCAGTTCCATCAATAAATGGCATTACATCTAATGGTATAAATAATTTAGCTCCATTACGTTCAAACATTAGGTTATTATCATTTAATGATACAACTTTAGACATAATATATGTAAAGCCCGCGCACCCTGATTTTTTTATGGTTACTTTTAATCCTAAAATATCAGGATCTTTGTTTTTTACATGAAGAATTTGTTGCACTGCTGCATCTGTTAGGGTTAAGCCGCTCCAAGAAACATGGTTTTTAATCATATAATGTGTATTTTTTTGGATATCATTTTTCATTATAAATTACCTTTTAAATTTATTATGTAATATTTTTATCAAAGTAATATTTTAATTATTTTATTGTATTAAATATTTATAATCGTAAAGTATTTTCATATATTATATAATTTATTTATATATTGCATTATGTCACCATATAGCACAATTTCTATAAACAGCATAGGTTTAATTTTTTTAATGGTGTTTTGAAATTAATATTTATACTTTCAAACAGTAAATATAATCTATTTTAGAAACCATATTATTAATATATATAGTATGTATGCATGGCCTATGTTTAAGACCAATGAAATTATATTATAATTTATATACGATTTTATTATAATCAGTAGGTATAAAGCTGTATATGTATAATCATATTAAAAAATTAATAAACACATCAGTTAGTAATTAAGATTAACATAAAACTAATAATAAAATTATGATATATTCTTAATTAGCCAATCAGAAGCTTCTAGTAATTCTTTTTTATATTGAGGCCAGTTTTTTATCCATTGTGTACAACAATGTGAAACACTTTTGGTATTATATGGGATACCTATTAATTTTTTTTCTAATTTTTCTAAAGGGTCTGGTTCTAAACAATCGGTAAAAATGTGACAACAATCAATTATTCCATGTTTTATATTAAAATGTAATGTTACATTACCCCAATCAAAACGGGTGTCTAGTTGATGTGTAAATATAGGAGTATTGCCAAAATTCCAGTTCCAGTCACGTTGTTTGTTAAATTGATCAGAAAATCCTGGGATATGAGAAGTATTCTCTATAGAGAATACTTCTGGTGTTACTCTCATTTTGTAATGCTCGAAAAATGCCTTTGTTAATCCTTGGCATATTTCTTCATGATTAATATCAGGTTTTAATTGGTTTAAATTAGCAACACGGGAGCGAACAGAGGCAATTCCTTTAGTCTTCAATTTTTTGATATCTGGGTTAAGATAATAAGTAAGTTTATCAATATCAACATGTAAGAGCAATGTTCCGTGATGAAATTGACATCTAGGTGTTTCACGATATGCAGAACCACTAATTTTACGTTCTCCTTCTGTTGTATTGATGATAAGATCATTCCGTCCAGAGAAGCTAGCTTTAATTCCAATATGATGCAATCCATTTAAAACTATATTAGTGGATAATTTTTTGTTGTAATTTTTTTGGGTAGATATAAAGGTAAAACAAGTATTACCTAAATCATGAAATACAGCGCCACCCCCACTACTTCTTCTAGCTAATTTAATGCCATCCCGTTCCATACGGCGAGTGTTGCATTCTTTCCATGCGTTTTGAGCTCGTCCTATTACCACTGTATTTTGATTTCTCCATAAAAATAATATGGATTGGTTTTCAGGTATGTTTTTAAACATATATTCTTCAAGTGATAAATTAAACCATGGATCATAAGAGTCAGAAAATAATAATCTCAAACGACACATAAATCTTCCTTTATCAGGATTTAATATCTGATATATAAATTTTTCATATATTCATATGTAAATGTCTAAACAGAATACTATATTATTGTGAATAATAGTAAGTTTTTTAAATTTATTATTAAATCATCAGTACTAGCAATAATTTTTATATATGTTTTAATTTTTTATAAATTTAATATGCTTACTTAAATAGTTTATACAAAACTTTTATTTCTTAAACATTATGTAACTAAAAAATTAAAAACACCTATGCTTATTTTTAGAAAATGTATTTGAACCAATTTTTGAATTTATTTTATGTATTTAATGCTTTATGAACAATGTTCAAATAGTCTTTATATAAGACAATATTTTTTTATTATCTTAAGACGCCACGGAAACGTTTTATTAAAATTGTTGAGTATTGGTTAACAATATCAGAAATTTCTTCTTCTTTTAAAGTATGGGTTTGACTTTGTAAAAATAATTTAATAGTAAAACTTTTAAAACCTTTTGGTATACCTTGGCCCCTATAGACATCAGATAACTTGATTTCAACTAATTGATCTTTATGAGTAATTTTTTTGCATTCAGTAATAACAGATTCTGCAGAAACATTGTCTGGTACTATTATAGAAATATCACGGTAATTTTTAGGAAATTTAGAAATGCTAGTAATTTTAGATAATGTGGATTGAGAAATCATATTCCATGACAGTTCAAAGACTAGTGTGTGTAACCGCAAATTTAATTTTGTTTGTATAACAGGATGAATCATTCCAATATATCCAATACATATATTATTTAAATAAATCGCTGCGCTTTGTCCAGAATGTAGCGCAGGATGTGTATATGTTTTAAATTTTATATAACTTAATTTGTTAGTTATATTTAGTAGTGATTCTACATCTCCTTTTATATCATAAAAATCCACTGGATGTTCTGTTAAATCCCAATGTTCATTAAATCTAAAACCAGATCGTATTCCAGCTATCATAAAATTTTGATGTACTTGATTTTTAGCGGTTTTTTCTGGAATAAAACACATACCGCTTTCAAATAATTTAATTTGTTTTTTTTGTCGATTTTGATTATAAATTACTGATTTGATTAATCCGGGCCATAAAGATAGTCTCATGGTGGACATATCTAATGTAATTGGATTTTTTAAAATTAATGGAGTGTGTTGTGGGTGTAATAATTGTTGAATGTTAGGATGCACAAAACTATATGTTATTATTTCTTGATAACCACGATCTATTAATAAATTTTTTACCCTTGATAATGATATAGTTGATGTGTGGTTATAATTTGTTATTAATTTTGTAGTAATGAAAACATGAGGGATGTTGTTGTATCCATTAATACGTATTATTTCTGCTATTAAATTTTCTTCTATAGAAATATCAAAACGCCAAGTTGGTGTCAGTACCTTCCAGTTATTATTTAAAAATTTAGTCTTAAAGCCAAGTCGTGTTAAAATATGCGTGATTTCTTTATTTAAGAGATTAAACCCAAGAACTTTGTTTAATTTAGCGCGATGTAATTTAATGTTGGTTGGTTTTGGTAATATATCATTATTGATCATACTTATTATTGGGCCGGAGTAACCACCACAGATTTTTAACAATAATGATGTAACGCGATCCAAAGCTAATTTAGATATGCCTGGATCAACTCCTCTTGCATAACGAAAGGAAAAAGGATCATGTATATGATATAATTTAGATTGATTCGCGATAGTAGATGGCTTAAAAAAAGCAGATTGTAACATGACATGACGGGTGTTGGAGCAAATGCAATATTGATTAGGAATAGTTATTCCGGCTATTGATAATGGTTTTTTGAAATCAGAGATTATTATTGTATTAGGAAATAATTTTAAATAATTGTTATTAGAGAGCTTTAATATTTCTCCGATTTGGGAAAGCCGTATGCGTATTATATTACCTTCAATTTTTTCATAATCAATAATATAAACTGGATGCCCCAATTCTAGTAATACGTAATTGGCGATATCAACAACTACATTTACTGAACAGATTCCGCAACGACGTAGTTTTTCTGATATCCATAAGGGTGTAGGGGTAGTAATATAAATGTTTTTTAAAATTCTTCCCAGAAATTGTGGGCACGCATCAGGAACTTCAATGGAAATTGGAATGGTTTCGTTATTTGTCGGCGGAATTGCATTTATTTTTATTTTTTTTAATTTTAGATGGTTGATAGCTGCTATTTCTCTCGAAATTCCGATTATATTCAGACAATCTCCTCTATTAGGAGTAACATTTATTTCAAAAATATTATCATTAAGGTTCAAATAATTATAAAAGTCTTGCCCAATAGGAGCATCCATAGGTAGTTCTATTATACCTACTGTGTGATTAATTATTCCCAGCGCCGAGAAAGTACATAGCATGCCTTCTGATTGTTGTCCTCGTATAACAGTTAGTTTAATTTTACGTCCATTTGGTAACATTGATCCCATATTAGCAACAACTGTTCGGATATTTTTACGACAATTAGTAGCATCACAAACAATATTCAATAATTTATTACCGCCGTGGTTTACTTTTGTTATCCATACATTATTGAAGTTTGGATGTATTTTACATTCTACAATTTCACCAATAACTACTCCATGAAAAATATTACAAACAGGCTTGATTTCACTAACTTTAAACCCAGCCATAGTTAATTGATCAGCTAATTCGACGCTACTGATAGATGGGTTTGTCCATTCTCGTATCCACATTTCGCTAAATTTCATTCTAACATCTCTATATTACTTTACTGAAATTGATTAAGGAATTGTAAATCATTTTTAAAAAAAATTCGTATGTCGTTAATATTGTAAAGTAACATTGTTAGTCGCTCTATTCCTATTCCGAAGGCGAATCCTGAAAACTTTTTTGTATTAATATTTGCCTGGCGTAATATCTTAGGATGTATCATACCACATCCTAACAGTTCTAACCAATTTCCTGTTTTTTGTTCTATTACATCTATTTCTGCAGATGGTTCTGTAAATGGAAAATAAGATGGTCTGAAACGTAAAGAAATTTTTTTTTCAAAAAAATTATATAAAAAATCATATAATATTTTTTTTAGGTGACATAAGTTAATGTTATCATCTATCATGAAACCTTCCATTTGATGAAACATAGGTGTGTGATTTTGATCATAATCTTTACGATATACTCGTCCAAAAGAAATAATCCGCATCGGAGGATTCTTATTAGCCATGGCACGTATTTGAATACCGGAAGTATGTGTGCGAAGTAATCGTGTTTCATCAAACCAAAAAGTGTCGTGTTCGTCTCGAGAAGGGTGGTATGTGGGAATATTTAATGCATCAAAATTAAAATAATTATCGTCAATTTCTGGTCCGTGTGTTATAGAAAAACCTAAAGTGGTAAAAAAAAGCTTCATACGTTTTATGGTATTTGTTATTGGGTGATGTGTTCCTATATCCGATAGGCGCCCTGGTAAAGTAACATCTAATGTATCGGTAATTAAAGTTTTTTTTATATTTTTTGATTTTAAAATATTTTGTTGCTCAATGAATAATGTGTATATGTCTTTTTTTGCTTGATTAATAGCCGCACCTAATTTAGGTCGCATATCTGATGAACAATTATTAAGAGTTTTAATTTGTTGATTTAAGTACCCATTTTTCCCTAAAAATTTAATACGTATCGATTCTAAAGTATTTATGCTATTAGATTGTATTATAGCTGATTGTGCTTGCATCACTAGTTTGTGTATAAGATCTAATGACATATATAAATCCTTGTGCCATATATTAGTTATATATGCACTATTTATAATTAAATTTAATTAATCTCATGTAATACAAATATGATTATATATAAAGTGAAATATAAGGAAACTATATTTATATATAATCATTTTTAATGCCAGTTTTCATGTGGATTTTTAAAAAAAAATTACTATTGAATTGAATATTTAAATCTAATATTTAATTAAAATTTTGCATTTGTAATTTAATGGAATACAGATGTTATAAACCTATTTTTACCTTATTGACTAAAATAGAAAATGTTTCTTTATCGCAAACAGCTATTTCAGCAAGCATTTTTCTGTTAATATAAATATCAGATTTATGCAATCCATTTATTAAATAATTATAAGAAATACCAGATGTTCGCGATGCAGCATTAATGCGATTAATCCATAATCTACGAAATAAACGTTTCTTCCGACGACGATCCCGATAAGAATATTGTCCAGATTTTATGACTGATTGATGGGCAATACGATAAGTACGAGATCTAGCGCCATAGTAACCTGCTGCTTGTTTTAATATTTTTTTATGGCGCGCATGTGCCACTACACTATTTTTTACGCGTGTCATATGTATTATTCTCCTAATAATGTAGACAATGCGGCATGATATTTAAAAATAATCTCAATAATAAGTTAAATTGGATGTTTTATATATATGGTAAACATCTCATAATTGTAGTTAGATAAATTTTAGAGAGTATAGATTTTTGACGTAAATGGCGTTTATGTTTAGTAGATTTTTTAGTTAAAATATGTCTCATGTGAGCGTGTTTATATTTATATTTTCCTAAAGCTGTTATTTTAAATCGTTTACTAGCTGCTTGAAGTGTTTTAATTTTAGGCATAAATCAGTCTCGATAATCTCTTCTAGTTATATATTTTGAACATTAATATGTAAATAATATAATGATTCAATTTTTGATTTTCGTGGCCTATTATTTCTTTTTTGGATTTAAAATCATGGTCATTTGACGTCCTTCAATTTTATTGGAGAAAAATTCTATTGTTGTTAATTCATTTAATTCATTTCGTATACGGTGTAACATTTTTGTACCAAGTTGATGGTGAATTAATTCTCCTCCTCTAAAGCGTAAAGTTATCTTTACTTTGTTTCCTTCTTTGAGGAATTTGATTAAGCTACGTAGCTTAATTTGATAATCTCCTTCATCAGTAGCCGGTCTGAATTTTATTTCTTTAATATGAATTACCTTTTGTTTTTTCTTTTGTTCTTTTGTAGATTTATTTTTTTCATACAGAAATTTACCATAGTTCATAATTCTACATACAGGTGGATCAGAATTAGGGCTAACTTCAACCAAGTCAAGACCAATGTCTTCAGATTGCTTAAGTGCTTCATGTAAACTAACTACACCAATTTGTTTTCCGTCTACTCCGGTTAAACGAACCTTGTGAGCGTTAATTTCTCTATTAATACGATTTAATCGTATTGATTGTATTTTTTTTCCTGATTTAAGAATATGTTATTCCTCCATTTGATGAAAACTGTAATTTTTAATTTCATATAGTAATTTTTTTATAAATATATCAATATTACAGTTATTTAATTTTTTACCACGATAAGTACGTATGGCTACTGTATTTTGATTCATCTCTTTATTACCACAAATCAGCATATACGGTACACGTTGCAAAGTATGATAGCGAATTTTAAATCCTATTTTTTCATTTCTCAAGTCTACTTTTGTTCTTATTTGTTTATTTTTTAGTTTTTTTTCTATAATAGAAACATATTCAGACTGTTTATTAGTGACATTCATCAGAGCAACTTGCGTTGGGGCTAGCCATGTTGGAAAAAATCCTGCGTATTCTTCTGTAATTAAACCAACAAATCTTTCCATAGAACCAAGGATTGCTCTATGAATCATTACGGGCGCTACACGATTATTCTTATGATCAATATAATGCGCGTTCAGTAAATTTGGTAAAGAAAAATCTAATTGTATTGTACCACATTGCCAAGTCCTATCAAAAGAATCGAGTAAAATAAATTCTATTTTAGGACCATAAAATGCACCATCATTAGGTTGATATTGAAATGGGATATTATTATGCTGAAGTGCGGTAGATAAATGTTGCTCTGCTGTATCCCATATTAAATCTGTTCCAATCCGTTTTTTTGGACGAGTGGATAGTTTTACTAAAATTGTTTTAAATCCGAATGTATTGTATACATCATACATCATTTTAATACAGTGGTTTAATTCATCGAATATTTGTGTTTTTGTGCAAAAAATATGACCGTCATCTTGAGTGAATTCTCGTGTTCTCATTAATCCATGTAAAGATCCAGATGGTTCATTTCTATGACAATTTCCAAATTCGGCTATACGATAAGGTAAATCTTTATAAGATCTAATGTCTTGATTAAAAATTTGAATATGTCCTGGACAATTCATTGGTTTAATACAATACTCATGATTTTCTGAAGAAGTAGTAAATATGTGTTCATGATAATTATCCCAATGGCCTGTTTTTTTCCATAATGCATGATCAATCATAATGGGACTTTTAACTTCTTGGTATTTATATATTTTAAGTTGTATTCGTATAATTTTTTTTAATTCTTGTAACAAAATCCATCCATTTTCATGCCAAAATATCATTCCGGAAGCGTCTTTTTGCGTATGATACAGATGCAATTGTTTAGCAAGGTTTCGGTGATCATGTTGTTTGAGATCGTGTAATGTATTATTTTTTGGCATTTCGAACTGTTGTTTGTTAGTCCAAGTAAGACCATAGATGCGTTGTAATTTTTTATTTTTACTTCCACGCCAATAAGATGTAGAAACCTTATATAATTTAAAATTTCTACAAAAACTAATATTAGGTACATGTGGTCCGCGACACATATCTATATATTCTTCATGATAATATAATCCAATATGTTCAGTTGGGTTAATATCCTCATCGAGAATAGATACTTTGTATTTTTCTCCAAGGGATAAAAAAATTTCTTTGGCTTGTTTCCAGGTAACACTTTTTTTTGTAATATTATAATTTTTATTAACAAGAAGAATCATATGGTTTTCTAGAAGTATTAGATCATTGTTAGTAAGACGATAATCAAGATCTATATCATAATAAAATCCTGTACTTATTACTGGTCCAATCACCATTTTGGCGATAGGCCATAATTGTTTGATAGCATGTCCTAATAAATGCGCGCAAGAATGGCGAATTATATTCAATCCTATATTGTCTTCTGCATTAATAAATTCTAATGTTGAATCGTGATATATTAAATCTATAATGTCAGTAAGTTTGCCATTGACTCGTGCCGCTACGTAATTTTCAGACAACGCTGAATCCATATCTTTAGCAATTTGTAAAGGAGATACTGGATAATTATATTGATATTTATTTCCGTTATTTACAATGATTACAAGCATTGATGATTCCCTTATATTGTTAATATCTTATATATGTTTTATCGTATAAGATATTAAATTTTTTAAGTTTATTTTTTAATTTTTTCATCGTATATTATTTTATAATGTAGAATCATCAAGTGTTATATACTTTATTATATCTTTATTTTATATATAGACGATATCTTTTATAAGTAAATAATTGAATATTTTGTATAAGATTGCAAATTTTCTTAACAATCATAATAAGTTTATTATATGTTTTAATTTAAAACTAAACAATTCTAACATATTATTATTATGCGTAAAAAATATAAATGTAAAAATTATATTTAATTTAATTAATATTATTTTTTTAAAATTGATTGATAACAATGATGTTAATATCATTTTTGTTTTGTAATAGAAGATTCAGATACGTATTCGAGGTTGTATTATTTTTTATTAAGTAATATTACATTTATTTGTTAAATAAATATATTTAAAATAGTTTTTTATGATTTTTATTACTTAATAAATGTATAGGAGTGGTTTGTTTTTATTTAAATTATCATCAAATTTTAATAATTAATTATTAACTAAATTTAATTTTTTTAAAATTTATAATGATTGACTGAAATTTTTATTTGATACAAAAATGTTTAAATTTTTGAATAATTTGATAATAGAATGCACTAGAATTTATAAATAAAATAGTATTTATACTACTTGATGTTGTTACATTTAAATTGAAATTGATTCTTTCTTGTGTAAAAGAGAAAGAAAGAATCTGTGTTTGTTCTTTATTTTAATATATGAATATGTAATAAAATTTTGATTGTATTTTCATATTTTTATATCAAATTGTATTATGTAATTTTAATTCATAAAATGGATATGGTATTTATGGTACTATAAACATTTTATTAGATAAAATATATCTGTTACAGTTTTTGTTGAAATTAATAAAGATTTAAAAATATGCATAATAGTAAATTTATTTTGTGATTTTAGAAAAAATTGTTGAATATTTATTAATATTAATTTTCTCAGATTTTATTTCTGCATCAGTGTAGATGACTTAAATTAATGATTGTTTTATAATTGTGCTTTTAAATTTGTTATTATCTGGATGCAGGAAAAATTTATTTTTTTAAGATGTTGAACGTTTGTTTTAATTATATTGAGCTTACGGTATCGTTAATTGTTTTGTACAAATAATTATCATGGTGTTGTCGTTTTTGAACTTCAAGAATTTTTAATTAGATTAAAATAAAATAAATTTATAATTAATTTTTTAATTTAAAAAATGTCGTTTATGCACTACTATTTAATATAAATATTTAATTCTTAAAAGGATTTTATTAATTCATCGATAGCTTTCATTTGTTTTAAAAAATGTTCTAGCTTATTCAATGGTAATGCAGAAGGTCCATCACATTTGGAATTATTTGGATTTGGGTGTGCTTCAAGAAACAATCCAGCGATACCTACTGCTGTACTGGCTCTAGCTAAATCATAAATCTGCATATTCCTTCCTCCAGAAGTAGGACTTAAAGGATCACGTGTTTGTAAGGCATGCGTAACGTCTACTATTATTGGACAACCTTTAGAAATATGATTCATTATATTAAATCCTAACATATCTACTATTAAGTTATCATAGCCAAATAAAGTACCTCGTTCACATAAAATGATCTTGTTATTTTTGAATGAACGACATTTATTAACAATATGCACTATCTGTGTTGGACTCATATATTGTGGTTTTTTTATATTAATTGCTATTCCAGTTTTTGCTACAGATGTGATTAAGTCTGTTTGACGAGCTAAAAACGCTGGTATTTGTAATACATCTACTATTTCTGATGCAGCATTTACTTGATTAATTTCATGTATATCAGTCATCAGCTTCACTCCGAATATTTTTTTTAATTCCTGAAGTAAGCGTAAACCTTTCTCTAATCCTGGTCCACGATATGAGTCAATTGATGAGCGGTTTGCTTTGTCAAAAGATGCTTTAAATACATGAGGTATATTTAATTTTTGAGTTACGTTAACATAATGTTCGCAAACTTTCATGACTATGTCTCGGGACTCTAAAACGTTCATTCCTCCAAACAGCACTAACGGTAAATTATTTGATACTTTTATATCGATAATGTCAACTGTTAATTGTTGCATGTATTGCACTTCTAAATTTTTTATTTCAAATGTATAGTATTAGTTAGATTTTAAATTAAATATGTTCTGTTATACAATTTATATATTTTTTAATTGAAATGATTTATCTTTATTTATTTTTAAATTTAGTTATTTAAAAAATGTATTATTGTGATATATAAGACATATGTGTCAAAAATATTTAATGGGAAATCCATGTTCCAAATGTTACACGTTCATAATGATAATAATCGCGTATTGTATGGATATGATCAAATCCAAATTTATAAAATAATGTGCGTATATATTTTCCTTGATCCCAGCCATGTTCTAAAAATAACCATCCATTTTGGTGTAAATGTTGACTAGAAAGTTTACAAATCACTGTTAAATCTTCTAAACCTGATTTTCTTGATATTAATGCATTTTTGGGCTCAAAATTCATGTCACTAATTCGTAGACATGGATCATGTTTATCAATATATGGCGGATTACTGACAATAAGGTTAAATTTTTCCCCCGCTAAATGTCTAAACCAGTTTCCATACATAAATTTTACATTTTTTAAATTGAGAAAAATTTTGTTTTGGCAAGCAATAGCTAATGCTTGCCTTTGGCAGTCTACCCCTGTAATACTCCAATTTGGTCTTTCTGATGACAGAGCTAAGGCTATTGTGCCTACGCCAGTACCTAGGTCTAAAACATTTAATCTGGGCTTATATAATAAATCAAGAACGTTTTTAACTAAGCACTCAGTGTCTGATCTGGGAATAAATACTCCTGGAGCTACCTTAAAATCTAAGGACCAAAATTCCTTTGAACCAATTATATAAGCTATAGGTTCTCCTTTTTTTCTGCGAGAAATTAATGATTTTAGTTGAATGATGGCATCATTTTTTAATAGTGTTTCTCCAAATGCCAACAATTGGGCGCGAGATTTATTCGTGACTTTTTCTAAAATAATTTCAGCATCTCTTTTTGGACTCATAGATTTATTTAGATTTAAACTAGCCCAATATAACCATTGATCCCATGTCATTGTTCTGGCTCTAATAATTTATCAAGTTGATTAGCTTGATGCTTATCAAAGATTGACTGCATCAAAATATCCAAATCTCCATTCATTATATCATTTAGTTTATATGATGTAAAAGAAATGCGATGGTCGGTAATACGACCTTGTTGAAAATTATATGTACGAATACGATCAGATCGGTCTCCAGTACCTAGTAGGATACGTCGGGTACACGATACTTCTTTTTGTCGACGTTTCATTTCAATAGCATGTAATCTAGAACCCAGTACAGATAATGCTTTAGCTTTATTTTTATGTTGCGATCGTTCGTCCTGACACTCTACGACTAATCCGCTTGGTATATGGGTAATGCGAATTGCTGAATCAGTGGTATTTACATGTTGTCCTCCTGCACCTGACGATCGAAAAGTATCAATTCTTAAGTCATGAGGATTAATACTAGGAAGTTCAGTATTTGGTATGATTGGAATTACAGCGATCGTACAGGTGGAAGTATGAATTCGACCTTGAGATTCAGTGTGAGGTATTCTTTGTACACGATGCCCTCCAGATTCAAATTTTAATTGCCCATATGTTCCTTTGTCAGGAATCTTGGCAATTATTTCTTTATAACCACCATATTCGCCATAAGTAGCGTTAATAATTTCTATTTTCCATCGACGTACCTCAGAATAACGAGCGTACATTCGGAATAATTCTCCCGCAAAAATTGCTGCTTCTTTCCCGCCAGTTCCAGCTCGCAATTCTATAAAACAACCTAATTTATCATTAGGATCTGTGGGTAATAATAGTATTTTTAAATTTTTTTCAAGATTATTTTTATCTAAATAGAATTCTTTTAATTCGTCTTGAACGATATCATGCATATCTGTATCTGCAAGCATTTCTTTTGTGTTAGTTATTTCTTGTTTAATACTTAACCAACGTTTAAAACAAATAACTATTTCAGATAATCGTGCATGTTCTTTAGATAGAATACAAAAACGTTTTTTATCACAAATAATATCAGGTTCATTGAGCAATTTTTCTAGTATGTTAAAACGTTCTTGTAATACTATTAGTTTTTTAGTAATAACAGGATTCATATATATTTATGTTATAATAATTACATATTTTTTGTTTATATGAAAATTATTAATATTAATAGCTATCAGTATAATTGAAAATTTATATTGTTTTGTTTAAATAGTATTTTTTGATCATATTCGTGTTAGATAAATTGTATCTTAATTATATTTAGATATAAAATTTGGATAGCTATCCGTATGCTTATTGTGAGTAATATTAAAATCATTAGTACAATGAAATGATATCATATATGTATATGTTTATGAAAAAATAATTTAAAAATTTTTTATTTTTAGATATATATAGTAATCAAATCTCTATCTATTTAGATAGTCTACAAAATATTTTTATTAAAGATTGCACTTGTATATATATATTTAAACTATTAAAACAATGTAAATTTTATTATTTAATTGAAATATTTCGCTATTAGGTATTGCATAATAACATTAATGCTACGTAGTATGTTTTAGTTAATATTTAAGAAAGAAAATATTGAAATTTAAAAATTAAATAAATTAATTAACATGTTATATGATAAAAATTTTTGTTTGCGATTAATGGGTAGATGATTATATGAAAATATAGAATTAATGTAAATATAATGAATAAAATCTGCGTTTTATATAAAAAATTTTTAAAGTTAATATTTAGATGTATCGACATATATGTTTTCGATTATTTGGAATAGCTATTTTTATTTGTGTTTCTTGTGTTCATCATCAGAATTTTGGCTTACATGAAGACAGATTAGTAGCAAATATGTGGAATAATCATAAGGAAATAATATCTCGTATACTTAATTATCAAGTACGAGGTGCTATTATTTATATGATTAATAATCAAAGAAAGGTGTATGTTCCGTTTATTTGGACTCAAGATCATGATAATTCTCACATAAAGTTATTTAATGTTTTTGGATCAACTATAATTTCGATATCTGTAGAAAATGGAGTTGTTTCTATCTTGAGCATTATATCTCGTAAAGATAATGATTTAAAAAATGAAATTCAAAAATGGTTTATGATGGATATTAGTTATTTTTTAGAACAGTTACAACAATGGATTATCGGGTTGCCTAATAATGGCGAGGAATATAATTTAAATTCTATCGGATGTTTATCCCATATAAATTCTTATTATAAGAAAAAAAAAATATCTATATATTATCGTGATTATTATGCTAATAGCATACCAATTTTACCTAAAATTTTAGATATATATTGTGACCAATATTGCATCAGATTAGTAATAAATAACTGGAATATACGATGAATTATCAATGGCCATCTCCAGGAAAGCTTAATTTGTTTCTACATATTACCGGGTATCGTGCAAATGATTACCATTACTTGCAGACTTTGTTTCAATTTATTGATTATGGTGATAGTATCGAAGTGTTGGTGACAGACACTGGTAAAGTTAGATTGTTTACTCAGATGGATGGTTTAATGTACCGTAATAATTTAGTCGTGCGAGCGGCAAAGTTGTTACAATATTATTGTTGGCCTAATAAAAAATCAGCGCTTGGTGCAGATATTTTTCTTAATAAAGTGTTACCTATTGGTTCTGGTTTAGGTGGCGCTTCTTCTAATGCTGCAACTGTTTTAATGATACTTAATCAACAATGGCGTTGTTATTTGAATAAAAATATTTTAATGCGTTTAGGTTTGATGTTGGGGTCTGATGTACCAGTGTTTATATATGGGTATTCAGCGTTTGCTGAAGGAGTTGGTGATGTGCTTACACCAGTTTTTATACCTGAGAAGTGGTATCTTCTTATCATACCGCCGATTAGTATCAATACTTCGTGGGTCTTTCAAGTGTATAAATTAAAAAATCGTTTTTATTCTCCATATCGTTCGATGCGTGAGTTATTATCTGCGTCTTTTAGTAATGATCTAGAAGAAATTGTAAAAGAGATAGCTCCTGAAATAAAGGTATATTTTAATTATTTATCACAGTATGCGTCTACGCGACTTACAGGAACAGGTTCTTGTATTTTTTCTGAATTTAATACCGAATATCTTGCTTATCAAGTTCAAAGTTATTTGCCGTCATGGATAAAAAGTATTGTAACACGAGGCATAAATTTGTCTCCGTTACATCAAAAATTATTAAAATATAATACATTAATATTATAATTTTTTATTACATTAGTAAATGTTGTTTATATGTATATATTATATATCTTGAGGCATTAATAATATTATTGAATGCAAAACTTATGAGATATTTTTGATATGAAACTTTTTACTGGAAATGCTGTTCCAGAGTTAGCTCGATGTATTGCTAATAGATTATACACTAATCTTGGAAAGGCTTCTGTTGGTCGTTTTAGTGATGGCGAAGTAAGTGTGCAAATTAATGAAAATGTGCGTGGAGGCGATGTGTTTATTATTCAATCTACTTGTGCCCCAACAAATGATAATTTAATGGAATTAATTGTTATGGTAGATGCATTAAGACGTGCATCGGCCGCTAGAATTACTGCCGTAATTCCTTATTTTGGTTATGCTCGTCAAGATCGAAGGGTGCGCTCTTCTAGAGTGCCTATTACTTCTAGAGTTGTAGCAAATTTTTTATCTAGTGTAGGAGTGGATCGTATTTTGACAGTAGATCTACATGCTGAGCAAATACAAGGATTTTTTGATGTACCAGTAGATAATGTTTTTGGAAGCCCAATCTTATTAGAAGATATGATGCAACAAAATTTTAATAATCCTATTGTAGTATCTCCAGATATTGGAGGAGTAATACGTGCCCGTGCCATCGCAAAATTACTTAATGATACCGATATGGCAATTATAGATAAACGAAGATCTCGTGCTAATATTTCTCAAATTATGCATATTATTGGAGATGTATGTAATCGTGATTGCATATTGGTAGACGATATGATTGATACTGGTGGAACGTTATGCAAAGCTGCAGATGTTTTAAAAGAAAAAGGAGCTTGCCGGGTGTTTGCTTATACTACTCATCCAATTTTTTCTGGTAACGCTTATGAAAATATTCAAAATTCTATGATCGATGAGATTATAGTTTGCGATACTATTCCATTAAAACCAAAAATAAAATCTTTACCTAATGTTCGCGCATTGACTTTGTCTGGTATGCTTGCTGAAACAATTCGTCGCATTAGTAATGAGGAATCTATTTCTGCTATGTTTGAGCATTAAATGAATTTTTTCATATATATATTTTCACTTTAGTATATTCTGTTAGCAGTTTAAAATAATCGTTATAGAGGGAGTTTATTAATCCTTAGTAAAAGGACGTGTAAAAATCGTTTTAAGAATATATTTATATCTTAATTAATAATTGTGTTAGTAATTTAATAACAATGTTGAGTAAATTTTAATTTACAAGACTACATAATAATTTGTGTGTGAAAGATGACTATTAAGCTTATTGCTGGTTTGGGTAATGTTGGAGTGAGTTATTTTAATACTAGGCATAATTTTGGTTCTAAATATGTTGAGTTATTAGCTAAAAAATATAGAGTAATGTTGAATAAAAGTGATATGTTATGTGGTTATGTTGGGAAATTAAAATTGGAAAATAATATCGTGTATTTATTAATACCAGATTCATATATGAATAATAATGGACTTGCAATATCTAAATGCGTTGATTTTTATCGGTTATATGCGGAAGAAATATTGATAGCACATGATGATCTTGATTTGCCACCGGGCGTAATACGTATTAAATTAGGTAGAAAAATTCATGATAGTCATAATGGACTAAGAAATATTGTTGCTAGATTAAGCAATAAATTTAATTTTTATCGGTTACGTATTGGCATAGGTCATCCTGGAAAAAAAAGTAAAGTGATTGATTTTGTTTTAAGTAAACCATCTATTTATGAGCAATTTAGAATTGATAACGCAATTAATGAAGCAATATTACATACTGAAAGTATAGTAGCTAAAAAATTTATTAAAGTTATGAATCAATTGCATTCTTATAAGTCTGATGTTTAGGAGGTATTTATTTAGGAAATTTTATTAATTTTTTATAAAATATTGGTAATAATTATTTTTTAATTTTAATTGTTAAGGTATTATGCAAATCGATTGCAGTATAATTGGATTACCTAATGTAGGTAAGTCTACATTGTTTAGTGTGTTAACTCATGTATCCGCTAAAATAGCTAATTTCCCTTTTTGTACTATCCAACCTAATATATCTATAGTTTATATACCTGATTTACGTATATGTCAGTTAACAGATATTTTTCCATCACATAAAACAGTGTACGGTACAATAAAATTTATAGATGTTGCTGGTTTAATAAAAGGAGCTGCTCAAGGGGTTGGAATGGGGGCTCAAGTTTTAAATCATATTCGTTCGACAAAAGTGTTGTGCCATGTGGTACGTTGTTTTGATAATAATCAAATTATTCATGTTTTTAATGATATAGATCCTTGCAGAGATGTTAGTGTTGTTAATGCTGAATTGATATTATTTGATATTTTACAGTGTGAACAAAGTATTTGTGCTGTGCAAAAAAAATGTAAGATTATTGATGTTAATAGCAAACAACAGCTGTTTGTATTAAAAAAATGTTTAGATTATTTATATAACGGTGTTTTTTTAAGAAAAATACAGTTTTCTAATATAGAAAAAATAAATATTGAAAAACTTAATCTTTTAACCATTAAGCCAATTATTTACATTGCCAATATTGATGAAAAATCTGTTACAAGTAATATTTATTTAAATAGATTACGCGCATTAGCATCTAAAGAGCAATCACCATTAGTCTCATGTTGCGCGATATCGCCTTCATTAACACATAAGAATAATTGCAATAGAATTACTATAGAACGGAAAGAATGTATATTACATGATATAAATAATACTATTTTTTCTGTGTTGAATTTGTGTACTTTTTTTACTATTAATTTAAATGTGACACGGGCTTGGATATGTGTTATTGGAACTACCGCGTTGGAAGCAGCTAAAAAGGTGCATAGTGATTTTAAAAAGGGTTTTATTCGTGTTCGGGTTATTAAGTTTGATGATTTTATTATTTATAACGGAGAATTAGGCGCAAAGAGAGCTGGGAAGATAAATTATGAAGGGAAGGATTATCGTGTAGAAGATGGAGATATTTTGAAATTTTTATTTAAGATTTAAAGAGATATATAATTAGAATATGTATTGGCACATTTTCATTAAATTTTCTATTTAAAAATAGAAAATTTAATTAAAATGTGCCAATACATATTCTAAAATTAACGTCTGTTTCCAAAAATACGAACTATCATTAAAAACAAATTAATGAAATCTAAGTATAAAGTCAAAGCGCCTATAATTGAATATTTACGAAATTGATCTTGATCATCTATAGATAAAGAAGCTCCTATAGATTTTAGTTTTTGAGTATCGTATGCGGTTAAACCAACAAAAATTATAACCCCAACGTATGTAATTAACCACATTAAAGCTGTATTCTTTAACCATATATTGACGATTGAAGCTAATATTATTCCAATTAATGCCATGAATAACAAATTGCTAAAACTGCTTAAATCTTGCTTAGTAGTATACCCATACAATGTCATGATACCGAACATACCAGATGTGACCACGAATGCGCTAGATATAGAGGACGTAGTATATAGTATAAAAATGCTAGATAAAGTTAATCCTGTTAGCATGGAATATAGCATAAATAATGTAGTTGCTAGAGAACCATTCAATCGTGCCACCATACCGGATAGAACGAAAACTAATGCTAATTGACCAATAATTAAACCAAAAAATATTATTTGATTAGAAAAAAGTAATTGCAGTATTGCTGGAGTCCTAGAAGCATACCAAGCAACAAAAGCAGTTAACAGTAATCCGCAAGACATCCAACCAAACACTTGTGCAATATATGGTTGTATGATGTTATTAGCTCGTTCCGATACTGTATTTTGAAAACGGGGAAATCGATCCATACTTATCACCTTCAGAAATAATTGAATATAAAACACCTTTTTTAAATTATATCGTAAGCGAATCATGTGAGCAACAAAATGTTGCAATACATTATTTTAAAAACGAATTAAAAATTAAATTTTATACACAATAATATCTATATTTTAAAATTATGATGTTATTGTGGTCAGTTCATCCTTAATAAATACTTGATATAGTATAGTATATTCGTTTAATTAAGATCAATGTATAATTCAATATTATTATTTAATAATCATTTAAATAATAATATTGAATAAAATTTGCATCTTCATCAAATTCATATATTAATGGAACGCCAGTTGGTATGTTAATTTGAAATATTTCTGATTCGTTTAAATTGTTTAAAAATTTTATGATGGCTCGTATAGAATTACCATGAGCAACAATAATAAGATTTTTATTATTTTTAATATGAGGAACTATATAATCGTTCCAGTACGGAATTACTCTATTTAAAGTTAGCTCTAAACTTTCACCTTTAGATAATTCGTTAGTATTTATATTATGATAACGGTTATCATCTGTTGCAATAAATTGATTGTTTTCGCAAATATTCGGGGGAACAGCATAAAAACTACGACGCCATTTTTGAATCGTTTCATAGCCGTATTTTTTTACGGCTTCATCTTTGTTTAATCCCTGCAGTGTTCCATAATGTCGTTCATTTAGTCTCCAAGATTTTTCAATTGGCAGCCATACTTGATCTAGTTGATCTAGTATGATCCATAGAGTGTGAATTGCTCGCTTTAACACTGAAGTATATCCGTAATTAAAAAAAAATCTATTTTTTTTTAATATTTGCCCAGCGCATTGTGCCTCAGTACGTCCTTTATCTGATAAATCTATATCAACCCATCCAGTAAATCGATTTTCTTTGTTCCATTGACTTTCTCCATGTCTTATAAGAACAAGTTTAGTTATATTCATAATTTTATTCTCTTATTTTTTATTCATAAATATATAAATAAATTATATACTGCTTGTTTTAGATTGGCTATGTTATTAATATGTATATTAATCTATATTTTAGAATAGTTAAAAGTAGTAATCTTCTCGCTAAATTATATAATAATTAGTATAATTTTTTAAGTTTTACATATGTATATAATACAATGAGAGATATGATTTTAAGTTTATATGTAGCGTAGTATTATAAAAATGAACAAATATATGATGCAAATCATCTATGTAGCAAGCCCAGAAAGTCAACAAATTTATGTTTGGAAATTGGATGATGTTCATGGGTTATTAGAATTAGTTCAGGTAATATCTACTTTTGGAGGAGCTCAGCCTATAGCTGTACACCCCAGTAGACAATTTTTATATGTTGGGGTGCGTCCTAATTTTGGAATTACTACTTATCGTATAAGTCCGGAGGGATTATTAACAGATGTCGGAACAATTGAATTACTCACTAGTCCCACTCATTTAATTAGTGATAAAAAAGGTAAAATTTTGTATTGTACATCCTATAGGAATAACACAGTAAGTGTTATTCCTATAGGTAAACTAGGAGTACTTAAGCGTCATCCAATACAAATTATAGAAGGTTTGTTAGGTTGTCATTCTGCTAATGTAGATAATAAATGTGCAACCTTGCTTTGGATTCCATGTTTAAAAGAACATTCTATTAGGTTGTTTAAAATAAACTCGTTTGGTGTTTTAACACCAGATAATCCATGTATTATTAAAACTAATATTGGTTCTGGTCCTCGTCATATGATTTTTCATAATTTTAGTTGTTGTGCATATATAATCAATGAATTGACTAGTACTGTTGATGTTATAAAATATGGTAATTTACAAAAAATTCCAAGCATTACGCAAACAATAAGTTTAATACCTAAAGATATAAATTGTGAAGGATGTTGGGCAGCTGACATACATATTACTCCTAGTGGTCGTTGGTTATATTGTTCTGACAGAGCGGCTAATATTATTAGTTGTTTTGAAGTGTTAAAAGATACAAAAGAATTAAAATTTGTTAATTATCAATTTACTGAGGAACAACCCCGTGGATTTGCTATTGATTATAAAGGAGAATTTTTGGTTGTTGCAGGTCAAAAATCGAATTATATTTCTTTGTATCAAATTGATGTAAATAGTGGGAAATTAACCATATTATCTCGTTATTTGGCAGGAAAAGGTCCTATGTGGGTTAATATAGTGCCTTTTTATGAATGAATGTATAATATAGTTATATTATGAAATACTTCTTATGTAATTATATTATATATGAGGATATAGATTACTATAATTAATAGTCGTTTATATTATTGTGTTTATTGTAATTTGTATTGTTTATCATAAAAGGTATATGGATGTATGTAATATAATATAATAGAATTGAATTATAGACATATTAAGTGATGATCTATATTTAAATTGTTAAATAGGATTTTATAGTTATGGTTGAAATAGATTTTGTTCTATATCCTTATTATAAGTGTAGTGATAATTACAGATAATTTTAGGGTTTTATTGTTCTTATGTTATTTTTTATTATTTAGTAAGTATATAATACTATATTAATAGCAATATTTTAATTTATTGAAGGAAGTTATTTTCTAGTAGATTTTAAAATAGGAATGATAATAATATAAAGAAATTATATATACGCGTATCTTTGAGTTAGAATGAGGATTAATAGGAATTTAATTTTTATTATGTTTTAATATATAGTATTTAATGTTCATCAATTTAATCATTGTTTGTTTATAACTGTGTAATTAAGATTACACAATTTTTATATAATATTTGATTGTTAATATAAATGTGTGTTTATTTTATATTAAAAATGTATTAAACGTTTTTGTGCTTGCTTAGCTGCTTCACTATTAGGATATAATTTACCTACTTGTCTATATATTGCTTTAGCTTTCTCTTTTTGTTCTGATTCTTGCATGATGATACCAATTTTTAATAATGCGTCCGGTGCTTTTATTGATTTAGGATAATTTTTAACTACTAAAGCAAAATAATAAGAAGCGTCGTCTTTGTTTCCTTTATTGTAATAAAGTTGTCCTAACCAATAATGAGAATTAGCTTGATAAGTTGATTTTGGATAATTTTTTATAAAATTTTGAAAAGCTTCTATTGCTTTGTTGTATTGTTTTTTTTCTAATACTAATAATACTGCTTTTTTATAAGCAGTATCTGCATCAATTACTGTTGTGTTATTAATTTCTTGATGTTTTTGAGTATTTGAGTTAATGGATAATTGATCAGAATTATCATTGGAATAATGTGTATTGTTATGTTGTTTTAAGATATTATTTATTTTTTGACATGATTCATTTTGATTATTTATAATTTCTGATATGTGATGTTGCATGTCTTGAATATATCCACGTAATGTGTCAATATCTTGTTGATTTTCGGCTAATTGTTGTTGTATTTGAATTAAGCATTGACTATGAGCATCGGATATTTGATGTAATTGATTGATATTTTGATTCTTGTATGTTTTATTGCTTATGTCTTTGGCGTATACGATATTAGAATTTGTGATATTAAAATATCCAGTGATCATAATGATGATTGTTTGTAATTTAAACAAAAATAGTGATAGTTTCATTATATTAAATATTATTTATATATCAATACAGCACGTCTATTTTTGGAGTAAGCTGCTTCGTTATGCCCTGGTACAGCTGGTTTTTCTTTACCATAGGATACAGTAAATATTTGTTCAGGTAATATACCTTTACTTTGTAAATATAATTTTATTGAGTTAGCTCGACGTTCACCTAATGCAATATTATACTCTGGAGTACCGCGTTCATCTGCATGACCTTCAATTTTAATACGATATAATGGATGATTATATAAAAAATTAGCATGAATGTTTAATGTATAAAAAAACTGAGAAGAAATATCATATTGATCTAAAGAAAAATAAATAATATTATTAGATTTTAATTCTTGTGTTTCTAGTTCTAATTTTTCATCGATTATTTTATTATTTTTTGTGTTAATTTGTGTAAAAGGATTTAGTTCCATTTTTTTTTTATCATTAATAATAGTATGTTTGGGAAACACAGAACATGCGGTTATAATTATACTTATACTTACCGCAAATGTTAATTGTTTAAAAAAATTGTTTAATTTAATCATATGTTTATTATTTATAATTTTTGTTAAATTGTTGATTGTAATGGAAATAGAGCTTCATATTTTATTTTACATATAATGGAGACCAAGTAGGAAATCTTATATCTCCTTTTCCTCCTTTTATATGAGCTTTAAAATGTCCATCTGTAGAAATTAATTCTAAATTAGATGTTGTTGTGAAATCTTTAATACTGCTATACACTACCATGGTATTGTTAGGTGCTATACTAGGAGTATCAGCTAATAGCACATCTGTTAATATTTCTTCCCGACCAGTTAATAAATTCAATTTAGCAATATTTTGTCTCCCTTGGTGTCTATTTACCATCATTATAAATGTTCCGTCTGAACTAACCTGTGGATTTTGATTACTCGTGTGTAACCAAGATAGTCTTTGGATATCAGCAGTATTGATATTAATTTTATATATTTGTGGTTTCCCTCCCTGATCAGAAGTATAAGCTATATGTTTATTGTCTGGAAACCAACTAGGTTCAGTATTGTTGCTTCTGTTTTTGGTTAATTGTCTAATTTCTCCAGATTCTAAATCCATAATATATAAATTTAAGCTACCTGTTTTTGATAATGCGAAAGCTATTTTTTTACAATCGGGAGAAAAAGCGGGAGCTCCGTTATGATTTGGAAAATTAACAATATTATTAATTAATCCAGTTCGTAATGTTTGAACAACAAGTTCTGAATGACCAGAATCAAAAGTGACATAAGCAATTTTTTCTCCGTCTGAAGACCAAGCTGGAGACATCAATGGTTCAGTGGATCGACAAATTGAAATTTGGTTATGGCCATCGTAATCAGAAATATATAACTCATAGGGATATTTATTATCATTGATATGTGATATATAAGCAATACGTGCGCAAAATGCACCTTTTATACCGGTTAATTTTTCAAAAATTTCATTACTTATAGTGTGAGCTGCATGACGTAGCCATTTTTTTTCTACTGAATATTGGTTTTCTAAAATTATCAAAGCAGGATTTCTGGAAGTATCTATTAAGTGATATGAAATAATGTAATTTCCATTGTAACTTATATGTGTTGTACCTAATACAATAGTATTAATACCTAATTTTTCCCAAAACGTTGGAATTATATCAGATATTTTGGTAGGCTTATGTGGTAAATATTCTACGGGTACAGTATTAAATTTGCTACTATTGCGTAAATCGGAAGCTATTATTAATGCTATGTCTTCATCTGATTCAGATTTCCCACATTGATTATTAACATATTCAAAAGGCATTACAGCAATGGGGTACGAAGTATTCACTCCACACGTAATTTCAATATGCATATCTGCAAGCAATGAAAATGGGTACAAATATAATATTAACATTATTGATAGAGATATTTGTATCAACCAGTTTTTCCATACTGATGGTTTATTAATTTTTTTAATTATTAAACGCATTGAAAAATTTTGCATAAAAATTAAATTTATTTAATGGACTAATATATTCTCATTTTATGAATGTGTAAATATTTAGTTTATTGAGGAGAAAAATTTAAAATTATATTTTTAAAGACTTCATATACATCCGTATTTGGTGGTTTAGGCATTTTTGCTGATTTAGTAGCGATAATTGCCGCTTGACACAGAGAAATGTCTCCAGATATAGCGGTTATTGACAATAATGTACCATCAGGCGCTAATTTGATGCGCAGGTCACATTTTTTGCCAGTATAGTTAGAGGCATTGTAAAATTTTTTTTGAATTGATTCGCTAATCATGCGTTTATATACATTAATTTCGTTATTTTTAATTATGTTGCTTGTAATATCGTCATGATTGTTATTTTTTTTTATTATAAAGTTTAATTTAATTTTGTCGTTATTTTTTACGGAATTTTGTTTACTAATTAGTGTATTTAATAGATTGCTTAATACGTTAGCATCAGGAGGTAAATTATTTGGTTGTTCATTATGTACTAATGTATTTTTTGTGGATGTGGTGTGTTGATTTTTCTTTTTTTCAGGGATGGTAT